>VAYC01000063.1 GCA_005885025.1 Actinomycetota bacterium
CTGGTCCCCGGGTATCCCAACGACACTTCTCCGTTCAAGGCGCTGGCCCACATCCGGACGACGGACTCCGGCGACCCGGTCATCGCATGGGACGCCGAAGGACGAGTGTTCATGGCCTCGGAGGCAACCGGCGACCCCGAGCACTTCAACAAGACGAACGGGGACGAGTGGATCGCCAGGTACGTGAACCCCGACGGGCCCTCCGGGAACCCGCAGAACGACGGGCTGCTGTACCAGGGGACCGAGACCGTGGCCAAGGGTTCGGCCTCCTTCAACGGGAAGTTCAACGACAAGACCTCCATCGAAGCCGACCGCACCAGCTCGTCGTGAAGCGGGAACGTGTACTTCTCCTGGTCGCGGTTCACGGGTGACGGGTCCAACGGGTACGACTCGTACGTGTACTTCGTGCGCTCGACCGACCACGGGGTGACCTGGACCAACCCGATGAAGCTCAGCCAGACGATCCACGACATCCAGAACCCCGACATCGCCGTGACGGGCAACGGGGACGTGTACGTGGTCTTCCGGGAGTTCCAGAGCGTGCGGAGCCACCAGTCCGAGAACGCGGTCTGGTACGTGAAGTCGACCAACTGCGGAGCCTCGTTCGGCAAGCCGGTCATGGTCACGACCTTCGAGCCGTACGACGCGATCGACATCTCCGACCCGCAGCCGATCCCGGCACCGCCCGGCGGGAACCCGGCCGCGCACCTGGCACCAATCAAGCAGACAACCTCGAGCGACTGCGGCGACTTCTCCGGCCACTGCGCGTCCGGCTACACGTTCTTCCGGAACACCACGCAGGTCCGCGGGACGGCCGACCAGACGGACACGACCCACCAGTACGTGTACATGGTCTTCGACGCCAGCAAGCCCGGCACCGAGGTTCCCAGCGGGACGACGTACGGCACCATCCAGTCGGGTGACATGCCCGCCAAGTACCACCAGGACGTCGGGAGCCAGCAGGGCGTGTTCTTCGTCCGGCTGGACGGCGCCACCGGCGCGACCACCACGCCGAAGTTGATCGACGACGAGGTCGGGCACCAGAAGTTCCCCGACATCTCGATCGACGGCGGCACGCTGCACGCCATGTGGTGGGACAGCCGGCTCGACCCGAGCTACTCGCCCACGCGGCCGGTCGGAAACGACGCGAGCGGCAACGTCGGACCCTCGCTCGACGTGTTCGCCGCCAAGTCGAACGACGCCGGTACCACGTGGACGGACCTGACCCGGGTCACCGACGTGACCTCGAACCCGAACTACGAGCAGTTCTCGAACCGGGTCAGCCCGTTCGGCGGCGACTACCTGTGGGTGACGTCGCTCGGCGACTTCGCCTTCTCAGTGTGGACCGACTACCGGAACACGGTCCAGGGGCAGGACCCTCGCGAGATCACGGAGGATGAGGACAACGGCTCCGCCGACGTCCACCAGTGCCGGACCTTCAGCAATGGCAGCTGGAGTGGCGACACGTGCCCGCACGAGGGTGGGATCGACCAGGACATCTACGGCGACACGTCGAGCTGAGCGCGGAGCCCAGCTCGACGGATCGAACCGGATCCCCGGGGGTCGTCAGTCCCCGGGGATCCGTCTATCTCCCCGACGAGGCATCCCCTGGAGACTCTCGTCCGTATTAGCAAAGACAGGACGCACCAACTTCGATCGTGTCAGGGGGGGTTCATGAGGTTCATCCGGACGGTATCTTTGGTCTTTGCTGCGCTCGGTTTGGTCATGGCCGCATCCGGGCAGCGGGCCGGCGCTGTCACGATCGACTGGCCGCAGTTCCGGTTCGACAACAATCACACCGGGTTCAATCCGTTCGAGACCGTGCTCAACAGGACGAACGTGCCCACGCTCCGGCTGGCATGGCAGGCGCAGCTGGGCAAGCTCGTGGACTTCTCGTCTCCCGCCGTGGTTGGAGGGATCGTCTACATCGGGTCGTCGGATGGCGTGCTGTGGGCCTATCCCGCGTCGGGATGCGGCCAGTCGCTCTGCACCACTCCACTGTGGAAGTCCACGTCGCTTGCGCAGATCATCGACTCACCCACGGTGTCGAACGGCATCGTGTACGTCGGGTCCCAGACGAACTTCAACTCGAACGACGGCAAGCTCAACGCCTTCTCGGCCTCCGGGTGCGGCCAGTCGGTGTGCGCGCCGCTCTGGCAGGGGCTGGCCGGACCGCAATCGATCCTGGAGTCGTCGCCCGCGGTTTCGAACGGCGTGGTGTTCGTGGGCTCGTTCGACGGCAAGCTGTACGCGTTCAACGCCAACGGGTGTGGCCAGGCCACGTGCCGGCCCCTGTGGACCGCGGCGACCGGTGCCTCCATCGAGTCCACGCCGACCGTCGCGGGGGGCAGGGTGTTCATCGGTTCGGACGACCGCAAGCTGTACGCGTTCAAGGCGGCAGGCTGCGGGCAGTCCAGGTGCCGTCCGGTGTGGACCGGAGCTCTGGGGAGCCCCGTCTTCCAGTCGTCGCCGGCCGTGAGGAACGGGGTCGTGTACATCGGCGCGCAGCACGCCCTGTCGGCATTCAATGCCTCGGGGTGCGGGCAGCCGACCTGCCAACCGCTGTGGCAGGCCGTCGACACTCTCAACTTCTTCGACGGGTCGCCGGCCGTGGCCGGGGGCCACGTGTACATCGGCCTGGAGAACGGCGTAGGCGTGTACTCCGCTTCCGGATGCGGCGGGTCGCAGTGCGATCCGCTGTGGACCCTGTTCGGCTCAGGGACGCAGGCCGCAGTCCTCTCCTCTCCGACCGTGGCCAACGGCGTCGTCTATGCCGGGAGGAACACCGGCCAGGTGCTGGCGTGGTCGGCCAAGTCCTGTGGCTCCTTCGTCTGTAACGAGATTTGGAGCGGGGACACGGGCGACCAAATCGTGACCTCATCACCCACGGTGGTCAACGGAACGCTGTACATCGGCAGCGCTGACAATCTCTTCCCCGAGAACATCCAGGGCCGGATCTACGTCTTCGCCCTGCCCTGAGCGGGGTTGGTCAGCCGGAAACGGCTGAGGTCAGGGTCTTCCCGGCCAGCGCCACCGTCTCGAGGTCGTAGGCATCGGGCATGTTGAACAGGAGCCCGTCAAGGCCAGCCTCGAAATACGCCTTGGCCTGCTCGGCCACGCCGTCCGGGTCGCCCACGATGTAGGAGCTGCGCCACGCCTCGATCACGCCGCGTCGCTTCCAGTGAGCCTCTGCCTTGCGCTGCGCCTCGGCCTGCGTCCCCGCGATCACCAGCGCGCCTAACCGGGTCATGGTGATCTCCGACGGGTCGCGGCCGACTTCCTTGCAGTGGCGCTGCAAGACCTCCAACTTGTGCCGGATGGTGGCGACGTCCCCGAACAGGTTGCAGGCATCGGCGTACGTGGCCACGAGGCGCAACGTCCGTCGCTCGCCCGAGCCGCCGATCAGGATGGGGATCCCGCCCGGCCGCACCGGCCGGGGGAAGTTCAGCGCGCCCTTCGTCCGATAGAAACGGCCCTGGAAGGTGAACTCCTCCTCGGTGAACATGCCTCGGCAGATCTGGACTGTCTCCTCGAGTCTGGCCAGGCGCTCACCGGCCCGCGGGAAGTCGAACCCATAGCCCCTGTGCTCGTCCTCGTTCCATGCCGCCCCGATCCCCAGGATGGCCCGGCCCGAGGACACGATGTCCAGCGTGGTGACGATCTTGGCCAGCAGCGCCGGGTTGCGGTACGTCACGCCCGTGACCATGGTCCCGAGCATGGCCCGGGAGGTTCGGGCGGCGATGCCGCCCAGCAGCGTGTAGGACTCGAGCATGGGCTCGGTGCGCTGGCCGACGTTGGGGATCTGGTACAGGTGGTCCATCACCCAGATCGAATCGAAGCCTGCCTGCTCGGCCGTCACGGCGATGTCGGCGACGCGATCGAACAGCTCGCCATCCGGCACCCCCGGATAGGTGAAGTTGGGGATCTGAAGGCCGAGTCGAAGCATCTCCATCTGACGCTATCACCGTCCGTCGGAATCGGAATCCGCGCTGCCCATCACGGGCGTACCTTCAGGCGATGACCCTGCGACGGCCGGCCGCCTCCATCGTTGGCGCGTCGCTCCTCTTGGTGTCGGCGTGCACGTCGTCGGGTCACCGTGGGTCGCCCTCATCCCAACCCCCCAGTCCGGCGCGCAGCTTCCCCTTCGCGAGCTCGCCCAACGACATCACGGGTACCAGCCCTTTCAAGAGCTGCCCGCCCGGATCAGGCATCGCCGCCGACTCCGAAGTTGAGCCGTCTATGGCCGTCGATCCGCGCGACGCTCACCGTCTGCTCGCGGCCTGGCAGCAGGACCGCCATTCGCGCGGTGGCGCGCTGGGAATCGTGACGGCGTCGAGCTCGGACGGTGGCGCCACATGGCGCCAGGCCCTCCCTCCCACCCTCACGCGCTGCACGGGCGGGAGGTACACGCTGGCCAGCGACCCGGTGGTCTCCCTGGGGCCGGACCGGGCGTACCTCTCGGCGATCGGCATCGAGGTCACCGGCTCGGGGCGCGACCTCCAGACGGAGACCGACGTCGTGGTGAGCGCTTCAGCCGACCACGGCCAGACCTGGAGCGACCCGGTGGTCGTGGCCTCGAGCCGCGGGAACTCGCTCGTCTCACTGGACAAGGAGACGCTCCTGGCCGACGCACGAACGCCGGGAACCGCGTATGCGATGTGGGTCAGGTACACCAACCCCAGCCAGCAGCGAGAGGCTCGCACCAACGCCACCTACTTCTCCCGGACGACGGACGGCGGACGAACCTGGTCGGCGCCCGCGCTGGCATACGAAGGGAACACGGAGTCCCAGTTCCACCAGCTCGTGGAGCTCTCGTCCGGGACGCTGCTCGACGCGTTCATCGAGGCCCGCTCCCTTTCCGACCGGCCGCCGTTTCCGGCGCGGCTATCGGTGATCCGCTCGACCGACGGCGGCACGACGTGGTCCCACCCGGTCACCGCGGCCCATGTCTCCTTCACGGTCGTGGTCGACCCGACGGGCAAGGATCAGGTGCGGGGAACCGGCCAGGGGATCCTCGCCGCAGCCGGCCCTGGCGGCGCGGTCTACCTGTGCTGGTCGGAGCCGCGGCGGTCGGCGGACTCGGTGGTGGCCGTGGTTCGTTCCGACGACGGCGGGCTCACGTGGAGCCAGCCGATGACGGTCGTGAGTGAGCGCGCCCAGCCGTTCATCCCCGCCGTGGCCGTGGCGGGAGACGGTACGGTCGCCGTGAGCTGGTACGAGGTGCCGGCCGACAAGGACGGGAAGGAGCTGCCTGCCGTCGTTCGATTCGGCTGGTCGGTCGACCGCGGGAGGACCTGGCGGTTCCTCCGGCTGGCCGGTCCCTTCGACCTGCACTCGGCCGACATCACGACGGGAGGAGACTTCGTCGGCGATTACGAGGGCCTGGTGGGTCTCCCCGCAGGGTTCGCCGCGCTGAACGCTGTGGCTAAGCCCGACAGCCGCTCCGGCCCCACCGATCTCTTCTTCTCGCGGGTCGAGCTTGGTCCCTGACCCCTCAATCCCTCCCCATGGCGTTCATCGATCCTTCACACACAGAGCGCAGCCTGGGATGCAGAGAGAAGGAAACCGTCGAAAGGAGAACGAGATGCGACGGGGGATGGCAGTCCTGCTGTTGATCGTGGCGATCCTGGCAGGGGTCGCGATCGGCGTGGGCGCGTACCACGCCGGGTACGACCACGGGCTCGAGGCGAGCGGCCGGGTGACGCAGGTCGTGCGAGAGGTGGGTCCGGGCGGGTTCTTCCCCTTCGGGCTGTTCCTGTTCCCGCTCTTCTTCATCTTCTTGTTCTTCCTGCTCCGCGTGGTCTTCTGGGGCCACCGGTGGGGCGGACCGTCCCGGTGGGGTCCGGATCACGGTGAGCACGGAGGCTGGAAGGGGCACAGCAGGTTCGAAGAGTGGCACCGCCGCCAGCACGATCAGGCAGCCGGCGACCACCCCGGAGCGGGCGGCGAGCCGGCCAGCGCGTAACACCCGTTGTCCGCGAGTGTGGAGGGGGAGGCGTTTGCCTCCCCCTCGCCGCCTTGTCACGCTGTTGGACCGAACGGGGACGAGCGATGAAGACGATCCTGGTGGTGGAGGACGAGATGAAGATCGCCCGGCTGGTCCGCGACTATCTGGTGCAGGCCGGGTTCGACGTGGTCGTGGCCGGTGACGGGGAGTCGGCCATCGCCAGCGCTCGGGGACGGAAGCCGGATCTGGTGGTCCTCGATCTCGGCCTGCCGGAGCGCGACGGCATCGAGGTGACGAGGGAGCTGCGTCGGACCTCGAACGTCCCCATCGTGATGCTCACCGCCCGCGGCGAGGAGGCGGACCGGATCGTGGGGCTGGAGATGGGGGCCGACGACTACGTGGTCAAGCCGTTCAGCCCGAAGGAGCTGGTGGCGCGGGTCCGGGCCGTGTTGCGCCGAACGGCTTCCGGTGCTGCCGGAGCCGGCGGAACGGAGATCCTGCGTGTTTCGGACGTGGAGGTGGACATCCCGCGCATGCGGGTCCGGGTGGGCGGGCGCGGGGTGGACCTCACGCCGACCGAGTTCCAGCTGCTGGCCACCTTCGCACGGGAGCCGGGGCGCGTGTTCACCCGGGGGCAGCTCCTGGATGCCGTGCACGGCGTGGCCTTCGAGTCCTACGAGCGGGCCATCGACGCGCACGTGAAGAACATCCGAAGAAAGATCGAGCCCGTTCCTGGCCAGCCGCGGTATCTGTTGACCGTGCACGGGGTGGGGTACCGGTTCGCCGATGCGTGACCGGGGACCGTGGGGCCGACCGGAGTTCCGCCGTGGTCCCGGGCTCCGGCCGCCGTGGTGGCCGGAGAACGAACCATTCCCCCCCAGCGGCCAGGAGGCCTGGCCAGGGGTGCGCCGGCGTTTCGTGCGGCGTCTGGCACTTGCGGTCGGGCTGTTCTTCGGGCTGATGTTCGCGGCGAACGCCCTGGCCATCGCCGTGTTCGGAGGGGCGTTCGGGCACGGCCAGCATCGGGGGTTCGGGCCTGCCCTCGCCATCTTGGCGATCGGGGCGCTGATCGCGTTGGTCGCCGCACGCCGAGCGGTGCGGCGAGTGGGGAGGCCGGTCGGGGACGTGATGGAGGCGGCGGACCGGGTGGCGGGCGGGGACTACGGGGCACGCGTCGAGGAGCGGGGGTCGCTCGAGATGCGCCGGTTGGCCCGGTCGTTCAACGCCATGGCCGAACGCTTACGCGCGAACGAGGACCAGCGGCGGAACTTCATCGCGGACGTCGCGCACGAGCTCCGGACCCCGCTGTCGGTGATCCAGGGCAACGCGGAGGGGATGCTCGACGGACTCTATCCGGCGGATCAGGAACACCTCGAGCCGGTGCTCGACGAGACGAAGGTGATGGCTCGCCTCCTCGACGACCTCCAGACCCTCTCGACGGCCGAGGCCGGCGCCCTCCGGCTCCACCGCGAACCCGTCGCCCCGGAGCAGCTCGTTGAGGAGGCGGTGACCGCGTGGCGGTCGGGGGTGGAAGCGGCGGGCGTGGCGCTCGCACAGCGAGTGACGGCCGGCCTGCCGGCGTTGGACGTCGACGCCGTGCGCATCGGCCAGGTACTGGGGAACCTCGTGTCCAACGCAGTGCGGCATACGCCGGCCGGAGGATCGGTGGTCGTCTCGGCCGAGCCGGTGCGGGGCGGGAGGGCCGTGTCGTTCGCCGTCACGGACACCGGGCCCGGCATCGACCCGGCGGTCCTTCCCCACGTGTTCGACCGGTTCGTTCGATCCAAAGACTCGCGAGGCTCCGGCCTCGGCCTGGCCATCGCCAAGAGCCTGGTGGAGGCGCACGGTGGCGAGGTCTCCGCGGAGAGCCCGCCGGGTGGGGGAACGACGATGCGGTTCGTCCTCTCCACGGAGCGCAGAACCTCGGCCTAGGCCAGCTCGGACAGGGTGGCCCGCGTGTGGCCCCCGCTGACGACGTTGCCCTTCGCCTCGTACATAGCCAGCGCCCGTCGCAGGGCGTCGGCCGCCTCGTCCCGGCGACCGGAGAGCCGGAGCACGTACCCGAGGTCGGCCCAGGCCTCGCCCATCTGGTTCAGGTAGTCCACGCCATCCGTGAGCGCGACGCCCTCGCGTGCCAGCCGCTCCGCATCGACGAGGTCTCCTCGGCGGGCCAGGACCTGGGTGAGCGCGCTCCGCCAGCTGATCTGGGAAGCCCAGTCGTCGGCGGGAGACGCTTCCCTCCCCAGCTCGACAAACTTGGCCGCCTCGTCCAACTTGCCTCCGAGCGCCAGCACGCGAGCGAGCTGCGCCGCGAGCGTGGAGACGAACGACTTCTCTCCCATCGAGAACAAGGTCTCCACGGCCGGGCGCATGACGGCCTCGGCCCGCTCGAGATCGCCGAGGATCTCCTCGGCCAGCCCTAGGCGGCTCGCCGCGGCCATCGTGCTGACCACCCCGCGGCCCAGATCCTCGAGCATTGCCCGGCCCCTGGCACCCCACTTCCTGGACTCCTCAGCCCGGCCGGCCATTGCCTCGAGGGCGGCACGAGCCACCAGGACCGAACCTTCGGCGAAGCGGCTCCCTTGGGACTGCTCGAGGAGGGCCTCGCATCGCCGCAGACCCTTGTCTACGGGCGTCGGGCCCCACACCTGCGCCCCGGCAAGCCAGTGGATGAGGAAGAGGAAGGCCCTATCGGCGCCGGCCCTCCTGGCATGCTCCATAACTCTCTCCAGCTCCTCCTCCGACGCTCCGCTCCGACCCTGCGTCCAGTGGATTGCCGCGAGCTGGCGGTGGGCCAGATACAGCCCGAACTCGTCCCCCAGCTCCTCCAGCACGGGTATGGCTTGCTCGGCGGCCCCCCTTCGGTCCTCCCAAGCTGTCGTCGTGTCGAAACGAAACGAGCGAACCAGCTCGGCGCGAAGCTCGAGACCCCGGTCGCCCGAGCCCCGCGCTCGCTCCGTGATCTCGTCCAGGACGGGATCCACGCGAGAGAACTCGCCCAGGTCCATCAACGCCTGGGCCAGGTCGAGGAGCAGCTCCAGGCGCAACGGATCGTCGGGCGGCAGCAGCTCGATGCTCCGGCCCAGCAGGCCCCCCGCGGCGGTGAAGTCCGATCGGTTCAGGGCTCGTCGTCCCGCCACCGCCAGGTGGCGAGCCGCCCGATCCGCCATCGCCCGCGCACCGTCGTCGACCGTCCCCAGCTCCATCCGGTACCGATAGGCCTGCTCGAGGTGATAGCCGAGGAGCTCCTCGTACTCGGCCACGCGTTCCCCCGCCGCTCGCTCCAGCCACGAGGAGAACGCTTCGTGCAAGCGGGCCCGGGTTTCCTTCGGCATCCCGTTGTAGGCGGCGTCGCGGATCAGGATGTGGCGGAAGCGGAAGGCCGATTCCCGGGCGAAGTCGGAGTGATCGGGCCGGATGAACTCCTTCCGGACGAGGGTCATCAGATGCGAGCCGACCTCCGGGCGAAGCGGCTCCGGGGCGAGCTCGGACACCGCGCCCTGATAGAAGACCTTCCCGACCACGGAGGCGCGCTCGATGACCTGTCGTTCCTTCCCGCCCAGTCGGTCCAGCCGGGCGGCGAGCAACGCCTGGATGGTAGGGGGGATGGGGATGGTCGTGAGGTCGGCGGCAGGGACCCAGTGGCCGTCGTCCCTGCGGAGCAGTTCGTCGTCGATGA
>VAYC01000076.1 GCA_005885025.1 Actinomycetota bacterium
GGATCGCTCAACCAGCTCCACCGCCGTCACCGCGCCGCGCTGGAGCGCGGCGACCATAGTGGCCGCGGACTCGAGCTCGCCATCTCGAACCCCGGTCATGAATCCGTCAGGAAGCGGGCGACGCGCTCCACGATCTGCGGGATGGCCTGGTACATCTGCATGCCGTCGTCGAACACCATGAGCTGCGCGTTGGGCATGATCTCGGCGAGGATTCGGCCGACCTCGGCCGGGTGGATCACGTCTCCCTCCCGGCAGATCACGAGGGTCGGGGCGGTCACCTTGCGCATGTCCTCGCGGTCGGTCAGCGGCCGGTCGTCGATAACTTCCCGGATGGCCCTGGGGACGCCGACCGTGTTGAGGTCCTGCAGCATGTTGCGGTCGAAGTCGCGCAGCCACGGATACTCGAGGTAGGTGGCCACGCGCTGCGGATCCGACAGCACGGCCTCGACGGCATCCTCGAGCGACTTGCCGTCGACCAGCGCCGCAGTACGCAGCATCCGATCCTGATACTGAAACGGCACGTCCAGACCGGCCGGGAGCAGGAAGACCAACTTGCGGAACCGGTCGGGCTTCCGGGCAACGAGGTTCGCGATGGCCCCCGCCCCGAGCGAGGTGCCGAAGGCGACCTCGGCTCTGTACGCATCGGCGACGGCCTCCACATCTCGGGCGAAATCCACGAAGCGGTAGCCCCGCTGCGGCGAGGAGCTGTGGCCGTGCCCCCGAAAGCAGAACCGCACCTTCGTCCCGGGGACGAGCGGGGTCAGCTGGGCCAGCTCCCGGCAGGAGTTCGTCAGGCCGTGGGCCAGAAGCGTGACCGGCTCGCCCTCGCCGTCGACCTCGACGTGGAGGGTGACGTCCTCGGTGACGAGCTCAGCCACCGGGGTCGCGATCGGTCGGCCCGTCGGTGGGTCGCGGAAAGCCCTCGCTCATCCGGCCTGGGGGAAGCTGCCGGTCCACGCCGACATGCGCTGATGCTTGGCCTCCAAGCGGGCCGTGATCCTGCGAACCAGCATGATCGCCAGCACGGCGGCCAGGGTCGTGGCGGCATCTCCACCCAGGATGTACCGGTCCCTGACGATGAGATCCGCGACCGACGGATGTTCGCCCGCGGTACTGAAGGCCCCGGCGGCGTTGAAGGCCAGGCTCGGGAACACGTAGACCCTGAGGAGCCACGCGGCCCACCAGATCGCCAGAAGGACAGTGCTCGGTTTACCTTTCCAGTCCACGGCGCCGGCTTCCGGATCGCTCGCCTTCCACAGTTCGCTCATCGCACGGAAGGGCTGAACGACGTTGGCGATCGGGATGAACCACCACCCGACCGCCCAGCGGGGTGTGAACTTCACATCCGCGGTACCGAGCGCCCGCACGTTGGCGTGAGAGCGATGTTGCCACATGCACCACGCCACGATGGTGGCGATGGCGACCGCTCCGATCGCCAGGTCTATCGCCGCGCCCCGGTTGTCGCTTGCCTCGGCTTCGGACCGGCTGATCACCTCGCCTCGCTCTTGCCGCTTGAGGAGATCGAGCTCCATCAGCCGGAAGGAGAAGCCCACGACAGTCAGCGCGGCGATGATCCCGAGTAGCCACACCGCCCAGGTCGCTCGGGTCTTCCCGGAGCGGAAGGTCCCGGTGGAGACCCTGACATCCGGGGGTGCCGTTCCGGTCAGCGGGACCTCGATGGCTTTGGGCTCCCAGGCAGTGAAGCGGTTCCACGTCATGCTCCACCCCTCGTCGGTGCGAGGGAACCGCATGATCGGTCCGCCGGGTGTCTCGCGGTCCCAGATGCCGAAGAAGTCCTGGCCGTAGCCGAGGATGTAGCGGGTGCCCGAATGGCTGAAGCGGAGGGCCCCCTCCCCGATCCGGGCACCGGACGGAGACGCCTCTGGGGCCGGCCCCGTCGAAGTGTCCGCGACCGGAGCCATGGCGTCCTGAGGCGCTGCAATCGGCGCCGGCGCTGCTGGTCCTGGCGTCGAGGTCATGGTTGCCGCCGACCCCGAGGCGCCCGCCGTCGCAGTGGTCGCGGCCGGCGCACCTCCGGAGCTGGGCTGCTCCGGCACTTCCACCGCCTGAGGTTCCATCGCGTTGAACCGATTCCATGCCTGGGCCCACCCCTGGTCCGTCCTCGGATACCGCTCCACGGGTTGCCCCGGCTGGTCCCGGCCCCAGATCCCGAAGAAGTCCCGGCCGTACCCCAGCACGTAGCGAAAGCCCGAGTGGCTGAACCGCACCGCGCCCTCGCCTGGCCGAGCTTCCGGAGAACGCGACTCGGCGCCTGAAGGCGGCGATTCCGAGCCCGGGGCGAGCGGCCTCGAGGGCTCTGCCGGGACCGAGGACCCTTCGGCCGCCGCGAGGTCGCTCTGGCAGTACCGGCACTTCACGGCCTCGTCCTGGATCCACTCTGCGCAGTACGGGCAGCGCTTCACGGCTCCTCTTCCCTTGGCGGCCCTGCGAGCGTAGTCCGTTTGAATGGAGCCACCAAGCAACCGACCTTGGGCCTTCAGATCCGTCCGATGGCCGAACGAACCGCCCGAGTGATCTTCGCCGACGAGATGCCCGCCCAGTCCCGAAGCTCCTCGGCCGTGCCCGACCCGGGCATCTCGGTGACCGCGAGCTTGATGACCCGGCCCGAGAGCTCCGCCCCGCCAACCGCGAGCGCCTCCAAAACGGCATCGCCCAGTCCCCCGTCGATCCAATGGTCCTCGACCACCACGAGCAGGCCGGTGTCTGCGAGCGCCCGCCGAAGCGTTGAGCCGTCGATCGGCTTGACCGAGTAGGCGTCGATGACTCGAACCTGGACGCCGTCCTGCGCGAGCTGGTCGGCGGCCCTGAGGGCCTCGAACACCGTCACGCCCGCCCCGACGATCGCCGCCCGGTCACCATCGCCGGATCGGAGAACCCTGCTGCCCCCCACGGCGAACTCCTCGTCCGAGTCGTAGAGGACGGGAGTCTTCTCACGAGTCGTCCGGAGGTAGCTGATGCCCGGCAGGTCGACCATCTGCGCGACCAGCTTCGCCGTCTGGTTCCCGTCGGAGGGATACAGGACGGTCGAGCCGTACACCGCCCGCATCATGGCGAGGTCTTCGAGGGCCATCTGCGAAGGGCCATCCTCGCCGATCGACACCCCGGCGTGCGAGCCGCACAGGCGGAGGTTCGCCCTGCTCACCGCGGCCATCCGGATGAAGTCGAACGCCCGGGTGAGGAAGGCCCCGAACGTCGCCGCGAACGAAACCTTGCCCATGGCCTGCAAGCCGACGGCCGCGCCGAGCATGTTCTGCTCGCCGATGTACATCTCGAAGAATCGGTCGGGCCAGGCCTTCTGGAAGTCCTCGGTGTGCGTGGAGTTCGACACTTCGCCGTCGAGCACAACGATGTCCGGCCGACCCCTTCCCATCGCGGCGAGGGTCTCCCCGAACGCCTTCCGGGTGGCGACGTCCTTGTCGTAGTTCGGAAGCGCGACGCCCCCCCCGCCGATCGCGAGCGGCGCCACGTGCTCGGGTTTGGGTGGGGTGATCACGATGGTCCGCTCTCCGCCCAGCTCCTCGATGGCCTTCTTGGCTTGCTCCTGGTCAAGGGCCTTGCCGTGCCAGCCCTCCGCGTCCGCGAGGAAAGAGACCCCGTGCCCCTTCACGGTCCTGGCAACGACCAGTGTCGGCCGGTCCGCGTCCTCTGCCTCGCGGTAGGCCCGATCGACCTGCTCGACGTCGTGGCCGTCGATACGGACGGCCCGCCAGCCGAAAGATTCGGCCCGTTCCGCGTACACCTCCCCTTCCCACTGGAGCATGGTCGGCCCCCGCTGGCCCAGGCGATTCATGTCGAGGATGCCGATCAGGTTGACCGCACCGTGGAAGGAGGCGTTGGCCATGGCCTCCCATACCGAACCCTCCACGAACTCCGAGTCACCCATCAACACCCACACCCGACCGGGTAGCTCGTCGAGACGCATAGCAAGGGCCATCCCCAATCCGATGGGCAGCCCCTGGCCCAGCGACCCCGTCGCGACGTCTACCCACGGCATCTCCGGGACGGGCGCGGGATGGCCCTGGAGCGGGCTGCCGAACTTGCGGAACGACAGCAGCTCCTGGTCGGTGATGGCCCCGATCGCCTTGAAAGCCGAGTACAGCAGCGGCGAGGCGTGCCCCTTCGACAGCACGAACCGGTCGTTGCCGGGGTTCTTCGGGTCGTCGACGTCGAACCGCAGGTGATCGGAAAACAGCACGGCCGCCAGATGCGCGGCCGACATGGACGAGGTGGGGTGGCCGGAGCCTGCAGCGGTGGAGGCCCGGATGCTGTCGACACACAGCTGCGCCGCCAGCTCGTTCCACTCCTGCACCTTGTCCATGTCATCGCCTCCCGGCTCTTCGGCCCGCACCCGAGCGTACGAGGCAACCTTACCCGGCCCTACGAACCAGCATCGTTCCGGCTGGTCCCGGCGGTTCGTCCCTTCATCCGGCTCCCCACCGAGTCTCGTACAACCAAGAAAGGAGCCGCGTCGCGGCGTCCGAATCGGAGGCAAGCCGGGTGGAGGGTGGGGGGCGGGGCTCGAACCGCCTGCCGGCCGGACAGGCGTTCGCCCGGACCGGACGAGCGCGGGGCGCCGCTTTTCTCCGACGGGCCACCCGCCGCTCGATGTGGGTGCAGGCCCCGTTCCTGTTGGTCCGTTTCCCGGCTTTGTTGCTGGCGGTGGGGGGTGCGATCGCCGTGCTGGTCGCGGCCGTCGCTTCCGGCCCCCTGTTCCTCTCCTCCGCGCAGAACGCGGCCCTCGAGAAGCAGCTCGCCCCAGTCTCCAAGTGGAACGGAGGTCTCACCGTGGCGGCTACCGGACGGGTATCCGGACCCCTGCCGTACGGTTCCCCCTACGGCGTGGCGACCGCCGAGGACCTGTTCGAGCAACGGGATCGACTGCTCCGAGAAGCCGCTTCTCAGCTGGGCGGCCTCTCGCCCGGTGTCATCACGATCATCGGCTCGGCCGGCCAGGCCACCCTGCCAGGCCAGTTCCTGCCCAGTGCGCCGATTCGGCTGCTCTATCGGGACGATGCCCTAGGCCGGGTCGAGCCCGTTACCGGGCCGGTCGGAAGCGGCGTGTGGATCCCCGATCGAACCGCAAGCGACTTGCACATCCGTCCAGGCCAGACGTTCGTACTCACCCTGGCGAGCGGGACCGCTCGAATCCGGGTGGCCGGCGTGTACCGGGATCTATCGGAGGCACCGCTTGCCGATTTCTGGAGTCCCCTCTATACCTACATCGAGCCGTACGGCGTGAACAGGGTGCTCCCGCCGGCGGTGGTGCTGGCCGACCGCTCGTCGTTCTCGAAGCTGGAAGGCCGTCTGCAGGACGACGCCTCGTTCCGATGGGAGTTCCCGCTGCGGTCCCGCCGCATGACCATCGAGCGCGCACAGGTCCTCGCTGCCGGGTTGCAGCAGCTCCAGGTGAAGATCGCCGGTTCGGTCCCCCCGTTCTCCGGGTACTTCCACTACCCGACCGTTTTCACCCTCCTCCCGGACGCCGTCGATCAGGCCGACTCGACCGCGTTCGCCCTCAAGGGTCCGGTGGGCACCCTGTCACTGGCTGCTGTGATCGTGGCTCTGGCGCTGGTGGCGGCCACCGGGGTCTTCTGGCTGCATCGCCGGCGGGTGGAGTTCCGGCAACTCGCGGCGCGAGCGCTTCCGGCGAGCGTTCTGGGGATCCGCACGCTGTTCGAGGCCGCCCTCCCGGCGGCGCTGGTCGCGGTGGGGGCGTGGTTCGGCACCCGGGCCCTCATCGGCGTAGTGGGCCCCTCCACCCTCGTCTCTCCGGAAGCGATCGACGCCGCTGCCAGCCATGCGATCTGGACGGTGGCGGGCGCTGTCGGGCTCATCGGGCTGGTCGTCGCCGCCGGGATCCCGCGACAGGTTCGGTCACGCGTCGGCCGAGCTCGCGAGGTGGCGGGCAGGATCCCGTGGGAAGCCATCCTCTTCGCGCTGGCGGCGGCCTCGTTCTACGAGATCTCCACCCGCGGGACCGTGGTCGTGTCGAGGAGCGGCGGGCCGCCCAAGGTCGACCGGCTCCTGCTCCTGTTCCCGCTCCTGTTCATCGGGGGCTCCTCCGCACTGTCGGTTCGGCTGGCGCGCGCCGGACTGGGCCGCATGCGCGGGGTGGGGCGCCGGTGGCCGGTCCCCTGGTTCCTGGCCTTCCGCCGTGTGGCGGGGGCGTCGGCCACCGCTCTACTTCTGGTGGCGGCGGCCGCGCTCTCGATCGGGATCGTCACGTTCGCCGGCGCGCTCTCGACGTCGGTCCGCGCATCGGCGGACCAGAAGGCCGCGGCCTTCATCGGAAGTGACGTGGCGATCGAGCTGGGAGGGGCGGACCCTCGGCTGCCGTCCGGCTTCCCCTTTCCCGCGACGTTGGTCACCCGCTACGCGGCCGGGCCGACCCTGATCCCCCAGCGGACGACGGTCGAGATCATCGGAGTGGACGCGGCGACCTTCCCTCAGGCGGCCTTCTGGGACCGAAGTTTCGGCGACGAACCGCTCCCTGCGCTGCTCCGCGGGCTGCACACATCGAATCCGTTGCGGCTGCCCGTCCTGGTCCTCTCTCAACAGGGGATCGGTCCGACCACCCTCCTGATCGGCACGTCCTACCTTCCCGTCGATGTCGTTGGCCAGCTTCGCGGCTTTCCGGGCGCGCCGCCAACCACGGCGATCCTCGTGACCGATCGGGACGTCATGGTGCGAACGCTTCAGGCGCACTCCATCAGCCGGGAGCTCCTGTCTTCCGACGTGGAGCTCTGGGCCCGCGGCGATCCCCGGGCCGTCGTGGCGGCGGCTCGAAAGGCGGGCCTCACCGTGCTGCGAGTGACGGAGGCCAAGGAGGTCCGCTCGTCGCCCGGGCTCCTCGCGATCACCTGGACGTCCGGGTACATGGCGATGGTGGGCGCGCTCACCGGCATCGTCGCGCTGGTGGGGATGCTCCTGTATCTCCAGGCGCGGCAACGCCAGCGAGAGGTCTCCTACGCTCTGGCCAAACGAATGGGACTGCGGCCAGGAGCGCACGGGTTGTCCCTCCTCGCGGAGACGGCCGGACTGCTCATGGCCTCGTTCGTCCTGGGGACACTGTTCGGCGCGATCGCCGGGGCACTCACGTTCGGCCGGCTCGATCCGATCCCCGCGCTTTCACCGGCCATGCGCCTGCGTCTCGCGCCGAGCGCCATTGCCCTGGTCGCCGCGATCCTTCTGGCCGCATCAACGGTTGGGGCCGCGCTCGCTCAGGGGCGGGCCAGCCGGGCGAACGCCGCGGAGGTGATGCGCCTTGCTCCGTGAGCGCTCGCGCGAAAGGGGGAACGTCACCGCGACTGGTGACCTCGCCGCCACGTGCCGCGGGCTCGTCAAGATCTACTGGAGCGCCACCGGCGAGGTCCACGCATTGAAGGGGATCGACGCAGAGTTCCCCTCCGCGTCGCTCACCGCCGTGGTGGGCCCCTCGGGAAGCGGGAAGTCCTCGCTCCTTCGCATCCTCGCTGCTCTCGACCGGGCCACGGCCGGCATGGTCCGGGTGGGGCGCCGAGAGCTGTCCGCGCTGCGGTGGGACCAGCTGCAGCGGATCCGCCGAAGAGGCATCGGCTACGTCTTCCAGCGACCGTCCGACAACCTCATCCCGTACCTGACCGTGGAAGCCCATCTCCGGACCGCTGCCCGTATCCGCAGACCGCTCCGCCGGCCACGGTTCGACGAGCTCCTCGAGATGCTCGGGCTAGGGCGACACCGGGACGCCCTTCCCCACCACCTCTCGGGTGGGGAGCAGCAGCGGCTCGCCTTCGCCCAAGCCGTCGTGGCCGACCCCCTTCTGGTCGTGGCCGACGAGCCGACTGCCGAGCTCGACAGCGAGACCGCGTGGGGACTCCTCTCGATCATGCGGTCGCTGGCTGGGCGCGGTGTGGCCCTGGTGGTGGCCACCCACGACCCGACGGTGATCCGGGAAGCCGACCGCGCGATCTATCTGCGCCACGGCGCCGTGGAGGCCGAGGCACGTGAGGACCGGACGCTGTCGGTGATCGACGCGGACGGCCGGATCCAGATCCCTCCCGCCGGGCTGCGGCTGTTCCCCGACCGGCGAGCCGTGATCAGGGTCGAGGACGGCGGACTGAGGATCGACCCGCCATGAGCGCAGAGTCGTCGACGGGCAGCCCCACGAGCTCCCCCTTCCTCGAGGCCAGGGACGTGTGGAAGAGCTACCGGCGCGGCCCCGAGCTGGTCCAAGCGCTGGCCGGCGCCCTGGTCGGCAGATCCGGTTCGGGGAAGACCACCCTGCTCAATGTCCTGTGCGGCTGGGAGCGGCCCGACCGAGGCGACGTCGTCTGGCGCGCGGACATGTCAGCCAGCACCGGAGTAGCGGGGGCGGCCGGGGGTCAGCGCTCGTGGTCCGATCTGGCCATCGTCCCCCAAGGGCTGGGGCTCCTCGAAGAGCTGTCCGTCGAGGAGAACGTGGAGCTTCCCCTTCGATTGGCTCGGGACGGCCTCGGGGAGCGTGAGGTCCGCCGGCGGGTGCCCGCCCTGCTGAAGGCCCTTGGCCTTGACCGGCTGGCCGACCGAACACCGCAGGAGATCTCGATGGGCGAGCAGCAGCGAGCGGCGCTGGCCAGGGCCCTCGTCGTGGTGCCCACGCTGTTGCTGGCCGACGAACCGACCGGCCACCAGGACGAAGGATGGGCCCGAGGCGTCTTCACCCTGCTTCGGATGGCCGCCCGAAGGGGCGTGTGCTGCCTGCTGGCCACGCACAACACCGAGGCGGTCCGGTTCGCCGATCGAGTCCTTCACATCCGGGACGGCGAGCTGACCGCGAAGCCCCACCCCGAGAGGCCGGGTGCGGTAGCGGTTCCGCGACGGGCTGCGCGCTGCGGTAGGGTTCCTCCGCCATGGCGCTGCACATCGGGATCGGTCTGTTCACCGCGCAGGTCCCCCCCGACTCGCAACGTACCTTCGTCCAGGAATACCGGGAGATCGTCGATCTCGCTCGCCTCGCCGAGACGTTGGGGTTCGAGTCGGTGTGGGTCAGCGAGCATCACGGGTCCGGCGACGGTTACATGCCTTCGCTCCTCCCGACCCTCGCCGCGTTCGCCGCGGCAACGGAGCACATCAAGCTCGGGACGGGCGTGCTCCTCACCCCCTTTCACCACCCCCTCCGCCTGGCGGAGGACGCCGCCACGGTCGACCTCATCTCGGGAGGACGGCTGATCCTGGGGCTGGGGCTGGGATGGAGGGAGGAAGAGTTCCGCATGTTCGCGGTGCCGCTGTCCCAGCGCGTCCGCCGAACCTCGGAGACGATCGAGATCCTGCGCCGAGCCTGGACGGGCCGGCGGTTCTCCTTCGAAGGCAAGATCTTCTCCTTCGACCAAGTCCAGGTCACACCGCCGCCCGCCCAGGAGGGCGGACCGCCCATCTGGCTCGGGGGGAACGTGGAGCCGGCCATCCGACGAGCCGGCCGCCTGTCGGACGGATACATCCGGACACGGGGCGGAGACGTCGAGAAGATGCGGCGCGACCTCCAGATCGCAGAGGAGGCCGCCAAGGCCGCGGGCCGCGACCCCGCGTCCCTGGCCTTCGCTCAGCTCCAAAACACCTTCGCCTGGGACGAGGGCGATGCGTGGGAGGTCGTCGGCAAGTACGTCGGAAACCAGCTCGGCATCTACCGCGGCTGGGACAAGGGCGGCGACACTCCCGGCACCGGATTTCTCCTCGATCCTCCGGAGGAAGCCACCATGCGGTGGCTGACGCCGGCCGGAACCTCACAGGAGGTGGCGCACGCACTCCGGCCCATGGTGGAGGCCTTCGTCGGGCGGAAGGAGTTCCACCTCATCGTGCGACTCCACTATCCGGGGATGGACTTCGAGACGGCGTCGCGGGCGATGGAGTTGTTCGCCGAGCGGGTCATCCCCGCTCTCAAGGGAGACTGAGGCTCAGGCCCTCCCACCCAGCTGGGCGCGCCGCCCTGCCAGGGCGGCCGTCACCACCATCGCGAGGAGCCCCGTCGCGGCGAACGCGATGGCCCAATTGGACCCGAACCCTGCGGGAAGCTGCGGCGCCGTCGTCGGGGCCACTACTGCCGGCAGCCCCTTGGAGATGAGAAAGGTCCGCAGCGCCGGCGGCGCGCTCCACCATTGGCCGATTATCCGATTGAGGAAGAACTGACCGGGCGCGGTGTACACAAGCGGCCGTTCCCGGCCGTATGGATAGACCACCTGTCGGAATGGGATGGTCAAGTCGAGCTTGGCACCCGTCCCGAAAAGCGGCACGTCAACAGCCTCCCGGGTGTCGGAGCCTCTGAACGTGTAGGTGATGTCAAATCCGGGGCCAAGTGTGCCGGGATCGGGCGCCAGCTCGTACCAGCCAACGTCTG
>VAYC01000077.1 GCA_005885025.1 Actinomycetota bacterium
CGGGAGCGCCGCCTGGATGAAGAGTGCCTCCCACGGGATCGGCCGCCCGCGGCGTTCGCTGAGCTCGCGCCGAGCGGACCGGAGTGCCGACCCGTCGGCCTGGCCGAACGCGGTGACGTGAGGGATCTCCCGCCACGAGCGGGCCATGTTCTCGGCCACCGTGCGACGAAGCTTGGATCGCCGAACTCGTTCCTCCGCCCCCGCCAGCTTCCCGCCAGCCGCTTCGACGTCCTTTCGAGTGACCCGGCCGCCCGGACCGGTTCCCTGGAGGCTCGAGATGTCCACGCCGAGCTCCGCTGCCAGCTTGCGAACCAGCGGCAGCGCCTCAGCCTGGCTGTGCGCTTCGTCCGCCTCGCGGATGGAGCCGACGATGGGAGCAGCCTCCCGGTGCTGGGCGCGCGCCGGCTCAGAGGAGCTGGGCTCCCAACGTTCCTCCCGCCCGCCGATCACGGCCAGCACCTCGCCGACCTTGACCACCGATCCCGCTACGGCGCCCTGGTGAAGGAGGACGCCGCCCCTCGGCGCGGGGATGTCGGTGACCGCCTTGTCCGTTTCGACCTGGACCAGCGGCTGGTCGAGCTTCACGTCCTGGCCCGGCTGGACGAACCACTCCACGACCTCGGCCTCGGTGAGACCTTCGCCGATGTCGGGCAGCCGGAACTCGAATGCCACGCTCAGGTCTCCACGATCGTTCGAGCGGCGGCGGCGATCCGGTCGACCGTCGGCAGGTAGAGGTGCTCGGACCGCTTCAGCGGGAACACGGTGTCCCATCCGGTCACCCGCGCCACCGGCGCCTGGAGCGAATACAGGGCCCGCTCCTGGATCAGCGCGATGAGCTCTCCGGCCAGCCCGCCAGTTCGGGGCGCCTCGTGCACGACCACGGCGCGGCCGGTCTTCTGCACGGAGCGGATCAGGGCCGGGACGTCCATCGGCACCAGGCTTCGGAGGTCGAGGACTTCGGCTTCGACCCCTTCGGCGGCCAGCAGGTCGGCCGCCTGGTTCGTCTCGCGCAGCATGGCCCCCCATGCCACAAGGGTCACGTCCCTCCCCTCGCGGGCGATCCAAGCCTCGCCGATCCGGACGGTGTAGCGATCCTCCGGAACCTCCCCCTTCAGCGATCGGTACCGGCGGATGGGTTCCAGGAACACGACCGGGTCGGGATCATCAATGGCCGCCAGGAGCAACCCCTTGGCGTCGCGGGGGGTCCCCGGGACCACCACCTTCAGCCCTGGAGTGTGGACGTAGATTGCCTCGGTGGACTCGCTGTGGTGTTCGGCGGCTCCGATCCCACCTCCGTAGGGGATGCGGATCACGAGCGGGGCGGTGAAACGGTGGCGCGATCGGTGTCGGAACCTGGCGACATGACTGATGACCTGGTCGAAGGCGGGATACGAGAACCCCATGAACTGCATCTCGGCCACGGGGCGCATGCCGCCCACCGCGAGCCCCAGGGCCGCCCCGACGATCCCCGACTCCGACACCGGCGTATCGACCACCCGGTTCTCGCCGTGGCGTTGCTGAAGGCCATCCGTCACCCGGAACACCCCGCCGGTTCGGCCAACGTCTTCGCCGAGCACGATCACGCGGGGGTCGGCCGCCAGCGCTTGGTCGAGGGCCTGATTGATCGCCTGGGCCATGTTGAGGACGGCCATCGTCGAGCTCAGCCCTCGACGCCCTCTTCGCCGGCGGCGGCCAGCTCGCGCTGTTGCTCGCGAAGTTGTGGGGTCATCTCGGCGAACATCGCGCCGAAGATCTCCGCCGGCCGAAGTGGGGCGAGGGCCTCGGCCTCCTCGACGGCCGCCTCGATCTCGGCAGCCTCCTCGGCCTCGATCGTGTGCTGCCAGGCTTCGGTCCACGCGCCCTCGGCCGCCAGGTAGCGCCGGACGCGCTCGATTGGATCGCGAGGCCGCCACTCCGATTCCTCGTCGGCGGCGCGGTAACGGCCCGGATCGTCGGAGGTGGTGTGCGGGCCGAGCCGATAGGTCAGCGCCTCGATCAAGGTCGGCCCGCCTCCCGCCCGCGCTCGCTCGATTGCCTCGGCCGTCGCCCGGGACATCGCGAAGAGGTCGTTCCCGTCGACGGCGATGCCGGGAAAGCCGTACCCCTGCGCCTTGCCGGCGATGGTGGAGGCCGCCGTCTGCCGGTCACGTCGAAGCGAGATGGCGTACTGATTGTTCTCGCAGAGGAACACCACCGGCAGGTGGTAGACGCCCGCGAAGTTCATGGCCTCGTGGAAATCTCCCTCGGAGGTCGCCCCGTCGCCGAAGTAGGTGATGGCCACGCGATCCTGCTGCTGGAGGCGGGCCGCCCACGCCAGGCCGACGGCGTGGAGCATGTGCGCGCCAACCGTGATCGAGGGAGGCAACACGTTCACTCCTTCCGGCGGGCAGTTTCCCCGTTCGTCCCCCGCCCGCCACAACAGCAGCAGTTTCCATGGATAGCCGTGCAGCCACATGGCCGCGGCGTCGCGGTAGGTGGCGACCATCCAGTCTTCTTGGCGAAGCGCAGCCGCGCTGCCAACCTGGGCCGCTTCCTGCCCCTCGAAGGGCGCGTAAGTGGCTAGGCGTCCCTGCTTCTGGAGGGCCGTGCCCATCCGGTCGAAGAGGCGGGCGCCCACCATAGCTCGGTACAGGCGGCGAGCGTCCTCGATCTCGATGGGCGGCTCGCCTGCGAGCTCGCCCTCCGGACTGAGGATCTGCTGAAACGCTTCGGACACCCGTCCCCCCCGGATCGTCGGGGGACCATGGTAGTCGCCGTCAGGACCGGCCCGGTCGTCCGCGGCTTCCCGAAATGTCCCTGGTAGGCTGCGCCCACCGTGGAGCGCGAAGTCAGTCCTTCCGACCTCCCCCGCTGGGAGCAACGCTTTCGAGCCCCGGTCGTCTCCCTGCCCGAGTGGTCTCCCATCGCGCCCGATCGACTCGTCTTCGCCTCCACCGAGAGCGGCGTCTGGCAGGTCCACGCGTGGGACCGTGTGACCGGGATGCGGCGCAAGGTCACCGATCACCCGGTCGGCCTCACCGACGGCGCGCCGACCCTCGACGGGGAGGGGGTGCTGTGGTTCCAGGACGAGACCGGCGACGAGTCCGGCCGGTGGATGGTCCAGCCGTTCCACGGCGGTGAGACCCGTCCGTTCCTCGAGGGCGTTCCCCACGGGTGGAGCAACGGGTTGGCCCAAGCCCCCGGCATCGTGGCGGCCGCGCTCAGCGACCGGGACGGGTTCGCGGTCTACGCGTCGATCGACGGCGAAGCGGCAAAGGAAGTGTGGCGGAGCACCGAATCGATCCAGATCGGTGGCGCCGAGCGGGGCGGGTTCGTCCTTGGCGGGCTGTCCGCGGACGGGTCGTTGTTGTGCCTGGAACACGGAGAGCACGGCGACCTGATCCACCCAGCCCTGCGGGTGATCGACCCGAAGACGGGAGCGACGGTCGGGGAACAGGTCGACGAAGGGATGTCGCTCTCGGCGTGGTGCTGGTCCCCGGTCCCCGGCGACTCGCGCCTGGCCATCGTCCACGAGCGCGAGGGTGAGGACCGGCCGGCCATCTGGGACCTGGCCACCGGCGAACGCACGGACCTCCGCCTCGAGCTGGACGGGATCGTGGAGGTCCACGACTGGTGGCCGGACGGTTCGGCCCTGCTCCTGGTCAACCTGTTCGAGGGACGTGACCGGCTGCTTCGCTACGACCTTGGTTCGGGCCGACTCCGCCCGATCGACATCGAGTCAGGCATCGTGTGGAGAGCTCGCGTCCGCCCCGACGGGAGCGTCTGGTACCTGCATCACCAGGGACACCGGCAACCCATGGTCTTCGACGATCGGGGCGACGAGGTCCTACGGCCCGAGGGCGAGCGCGCCCCGGCGGGGCGGCCGTACGTGTCGTGGCGCTTCACGAACCCGCAGGGGCAGCCGGTACACGGCTTCCACGTCGTACCCGAAGGGCGCGGGCCGTTCCCGGTGATCATGTTCGTCCACGGCGGACCGACGTGGCTGGACCTCGACCGCTGGCAGCCCGAGGTTCAGGCCTACGTCGATGCCGGTTTCGCGGTGGGGATGGTGAACTACCGAGGCTCCATCGGCTATGGACGGGAGTGGCGGGACACGCTGATCGGCGACATCGGCGGCCCCGAGCTGGAAGACGTGAACGCGGGCCTGACAGATCTCGTGGAACGGGGCGTCGCCGATCCGAACCGGGCCGTTGTTGCCGGATGGTCGTGGGGCGGCTACGTCACGCTGCTGGAGCTGGGCAAGCACCCGGAGCTGTGGCTGTGCGGAGTGGCGGGGGTCCCCGTCGGCGACTACGAGGCCGGCTACGAGGACCTCTCACCGCTCCTGCAGGCCTATGACCGGGCGCTGCTCGGCGCGCCGCCCAGCGAGCGCCCGGAGCTGATGCGCGATCGGAACCCGATCAACTTCGTGGACGACGTCCGCGCCCCGGTTCTGTTCGTGGCCGGGGAGAACGACTCCCGCTGCCCCATTCGACAGGTGATGCTGTACGTGGACCGGCTGAAGGCGCGGAACCATCCGCACGAGGTGTACCTGTTCTCCACCGGTCACGGTTCCTACGACATCGGCGAGAAGGTCCGTCAGGTCGGCACGATCCTGGACTTCCTCGCCCGCCACGTCCCGGGGATCCGCTCGGACGCTACCCGATCTGGCGCAGCGTCTCGCTGATCCGCTCCAGGCCCTTCCGGAGGTAGTCGGGTTCGGAGCCGAACCCGATCCGGAGATACTTCTCCATCCCGAACTGCTCGCCCGGGACGACCAGGACCGACTGCTCGACGCGGATCCGATCGACCAGGTCCGAGGACCCGATGGGCAGGTCGTATCCCAGGTACGCGATAGCTCCGGCTGCGGGAGGGACGTACTCGAGCACGCCCGGGTGGCCGTGAACCCACTCCTCGAGGGCGGGCAGGTTGCGCCGGATGATCCCGCGGGTGCGCGCCAGGATCCGTTCGCGTCTGGGTGGGTCCATGGCAATGGCCGCCAGGCGGTCGGACAGCATCGCCGGAGTCAGGGTCGTGTAGTCGTGGTGGATCCACAGCCGTTCGATCAGCTCTGGCGGGGCCACCGCCCATCCCAGCCGCAGGCCCGGCAAGGCAAACGCCTTCGACAGGCCAGAGGTGACGATCAGCTTGTCGTAGCTTCCCCAGAACGTCGGGGTGGTCCGCCCGTCCAATTCGGCTCCGCGGTAGATCTCGTCGGCCACCAACCAGGCATCCGCTTCCCGGGCGACCTCCACGACGCCGGCCATCTCCTGCTCGGTGAGGACGGCCCCGGTCGGGTTGTTGGGGTTCGTGACGAGGATGACGCTCGTTCGATCGGTGACGGCCCGGCGCAACTCGTCCACGTCGAGCGCCCAGTGCCGCCCGTCGTCGCTCCCGCGCACCACGAGATGGAACACGTCGCTGCCCCCGCCGTAGTGGCGGCCGAGGCCCCATCCCTGCATGTAGTTGGGGACCATGAACGCCAAGCGGTGGGGTGGCTCGAGCAGCGTCCAGAGCACGATGTGGTTCACCTCGGACCCGCCGTTCATCACGGTCACGTTCTCGGGGGTGGCCCCCGGATAGAACGCGGCGACCCGCTCGCGCAGTGCGTGCGAGCCGTTCGAATGCGGGTAGCCCAGGCCCATGGAGAGGAGCGCGTCGAGGTCCTGGCCCGCCATCAACTCGGCCACGCTCATCGGCTGCACGCCGCTCTCGGACAGGTTGTACTCGACCTCGTTCTCATACAGGCACTGCATGCGTTCCATCTGGAACGTCTCGATGTCCATGGCCTCTCTCTCCTCGGCGCGCGAGGCAGGCCAGCGGCCGCCAATGCACCCCGAGATTACAGGCCCGGACCGGTGAGGCGCTTGTCCCCTGACATGGTGGCCACGAACACCTGCCAGTTGTAGAAGGCGTAATAGGCGTGCGAGTCCTTGGTCATGCGCCGCGCGTACAGGAGGATCGCGTCCACGTAGGCCCACGACGGGTTGTAGTGGTAGAGCGCGGTGCGGTAGTCCCCAGGTGCGCCCGACGCCTGGAGGTAGTTCGCTGCTCCCATGATGGCGTCGTGGGGATCGTGGACGTCGCCGCCCATCCCGTACCGCTGCCATGTGGAGGGAAGGAACTGCATCGGTCCCTGGGCACCCGCGTAGCTCGCCGACTTCACGCGGCCGAACTTCGATTCGATGTAGTTGACCGAAGCCAGGACCTCCCAGGAGACGTGGAACTTCCGCTCGGCCTGTTTGAAGTAGTCGAGCAGCACGCCAGCCGGCTGTGGCGGCTGCACCTTGAACGTGGTCGCCGACTTCACGGGATGAACGAGCGAGTAGAGCTCGTGGCCGGCCGTGACGATATCGCGCGCCTTGCGGGCGGCCGGCTCGGCGAGCTCGGCGATCGTGCGAGCGGCGAGGCCGGAGTGGCCTACGAGGTAGCGATACAGGCGCTGCTGGTACAGAGCGAACAGCACGACGTCGTGTGGAGGCTCGCCGCTCGCGGGATCACCGCCCTCGACCCATCGGTCGATGGCGGCGTCCAACTCGTCGCCGGTCGTCGTGAGCTGGGCGGCCAGCTGCTCCGGGTCGGTGGGGATGGGCTCGTCCAGGGCCGGCAGGAGGTCGAGCGGCGACGGCGGAAAGGGACTGGCCGCCAGATCGGGGTCGCTCGACGCCATGGAGGGGGACGGGGGGGTCGGCGAGCCACCGGTACGAGCCATGGGCCCGCGCTGGCACGCGACGAGGCCAAACGCGATGAACACCGGAGCAAGCCGAGAGATTCGCATGGGGAACGCCCGTCGAGCGTATCAAGGCGGCCCGCCTACGTAGAATCCCGGGGCATGTGCTATCAGGCGAGCGCGCGTCCTCCGCTTCCGCCGATCGCCGGTGGAGCCCGCGCGGCCGACAGGCGAGACCTCGTCCTGACCTCCGCCGACGGCACCAGGTTCTCGGCCTACACGGCCACCGCCGAGCAGCCCGGAGGGCCGGCGATCGTCATCCTCCCCGACGTCCGCGGTCTGCACGCCTTCTACCAGGACCTCGCCGTGCGCTTCGCCGAGGCCGGGGTCCATGCGACGGCGTTCGATTACTTCGGCCGGACGGCCGGCGTGGGCGTGCGCGACGACGAGTTCGAGTACATGCCGCACGTCGAGCGGACGCGTCCGGACACGATCGCGGCCGACGTGGCGGCGGCGGTGGCGCATGTCCGCTCGCCCGAAGGCGGCGCGGCCCACGCGGTGTTCACGGTCGGCTTCTGCTTCGGCGGCCGGAACTCGTTCAACCAGGCGGCCCGGGGCCACGACCTCGCCGGTGTCATCGGGTTCTACGGTCGGGTGGCCGAGCGCGAGCCGGGCGACGACAACGCCCCCGTCCTGCTGGCCAAGAGCTACGAGTCCCCGGTGCTCGGCTTGTTCGGCGGGGCCGACCCGTCGATCACCCCCGAGGACGTCCAGGCGTTCCGTCAGGCGCTGGACTCGGCAGGAGTCCCGAACGAGGTCGTGGCGTACGACGGAGCGCCGCACTCGTTCTTCGACCGCTCCTTCGCCCAGTACCAGGAGGAGAGCGACGACGCCTGGCGCCGGGTCGTCGGCTTCATCCGGGCGAACCGGTAGCGGGGCGCGGGCTCCTTACAGGCCCAGCTTCTCCGCGGCCAATCGCGTCCCGTCCACGCGGGCCCGAATCTTCTCGAACGCAGTGTCGCGGCTGGTCGACGTGTCGTCGCCGAACGGCGAGAACCCGCAGTCGTCGCACGTCCCGAGCCGGTCGACGCCGAGGTACTCGGCTGCCTCCAGGACCCGGTCGGCCACGTCTTCGCGCGATTCCACTCGGGGCTCGATGGGGTCGGTCACGCCAACGAACACCCGCTGGCCGGGACGGAGGAGGTCCTTGATGATTGCGAGCACCCGCGGGCGATCGGGTTCGCTGGCGAGTTGCACGTAGAAGTTGCCCACCTTGAGCTCGAACAGCGCCGGCAGCAGCTCGGCGTAGTCGACATCCGCGCTGTGGGTGGAGTCCTGGTCGCCTCCGGGGCACGTGTGGACGCCGATCCGTTTGCGTTCCTCCCGCGAGAA
>VAYC01000078.1 GCA_005885025.1 Actinomycetota bacterium
GGCCACTGGGCCCTGGTGTCCCACACGTGCAGCAGAAGGACCTTCAGGGCCGCCGCAGCCGGAACGGCCAGCAGCATCCCCCACAGACCCTGGAGCGTGCCTCCCACGAGCAGCGAAAGCAGCACCGTGACCGGGTGCAGCCGGACCGTGCGGCTCAGCAGGCGCGGAGACAGGACCCGGAGATCGAGCTGCTGGGCGACGACGAGGATCACCGAACAGGCCAGGGCGAGCCTCCACCCGCCGGAGATGTGTAGGAGCCCGCCGGTTCGACCGCTCGTGGTGAAGGCCACGAACAGCACGGGGACCGCGGCGATCACCAGCCCGATCAGCGGGACCAGGGCCAGCAGGGCCGTGAGCGCGCCGATCAAGACGAAGTACGGGAGACCGACCACGTAGAACCCACCTACGCAGAAGGCCCCCACCAGGAGGGCGACCAGGAGCTGTCCGCGGAAGAATCCGCCGAGGGTGTCTGCCAGGGTTCCGGCCAACCCTCGAACCTCCTCACGTCGCGGAGCTGGAACCAGCGCCGTCGACACGCGCTGGATCTTCGGCAGGTCCACCAGCAGATAGAAGGCCAGCAGCGGCCCGAGGACCACGACCAGGGCGACGTGCACAACGCCCGACGTGAACGAGGTGATCCGCCCCAGGAAGTTGAAGCCTCCCTGTCCGGGTTCGAAGCTGCGGAAGAACGCGTTCGGATCGATGTGCACTCCCAGCCGATTCGTGAAGTCGACCAGCCCGCTCTCGGCCCGCTGCAACAGAGCGGGGATACCGCTCACGAACCCTCTGACCTGATGCGTGAGGACGGGGACGAAATAGGCAAGCGCGAGCCCGGTGAGCGACAAGAACACGACGTAACAGAGGAGTGTCCCCCACACCCTGGGGACCCCCCTTTGCTGGAGTCTGGTGACCAATGGGTTCAGCAGATAGATGACGATGAGCGCCACGACCAATGGCGGGAAGATGATCTCGATGGGGCGCAGGACGTAGCGAGAGATCGCGTAGAGCAGGATCAGGATGCCGATCAGTGACCACGCGACCAGGCCCCATCGCGCCGCCCGAGCCACGAAGGGATTGGAGAAGAACGGCCCTCGGTCCTTGTCCATGGAGCGCCGGTCACGGCTCCTTCATCACGAGGGTGCCAGCTCTCGGTCATTATAAGGACGGTCCCCCACGCAACCGCTGTTGCTCGATCTGCCCGCGGGAGGACACTGGGTACACTTCGGGGCGATGTTGCCCATCGTGCCCGTCCCGCAACGGCGTTTGGACGACTATCGGGAGGCAGCCGGACCGGACGCTGTGGAGCGGCTGCGCAAGGCCGCGGCTCCACTCACGGGTGCGAAGGTGCTCCACGTCAACTCCACGGCGTTCGGCGGAGGGGTGGCGGAGCTGCTCTTCGCGCAAGTGCCCCTGATGAACGACCTCGGTATCGAGACCGTCTGGCAGGTGATCGAGGGTGCGGAGGACTTCTTCACCGTCACGAAGTTTGCGCACAACGGCCTCCAGGGTGCGGAGGTGCCGTGGACGCCCGAGATGGAAGCGATCTACCTCGACCGGTGCCGGTCGAACGCCCAGGGCGTAGCCGAGGGCTTCGACTACATGATCATCCACGATCCGCAACCCGCCGGGATCCTCGGCGCGCTGGAGGAGCAGGGGCGTCGCACCGGGAAGTGGATCTGGCGCTGCCACATCGACCTTTCGGCGCCTCACGTGCCCGTGCTGAACTTCTTCTCCCGTCAGGTTGCCGGCTACGACGGTGCCGTGTTCACCATGGAGGAATTCGCGCCGCCGAGCCTCAGGGGACCGCGGCTCTTCGTCATCCCGCCGTCTATCGACCCGCTGTCGCTGAAAAACGTGTACATCGACCACGAGACCGTGTACGAGGTGCTCACCCGATACGGGGTGGACCGATCGAGGCCCATCCTCACCCAGGTATCACGGTTCGATCCCTGGAAGGACCCCCTCGGCGTCATCGACGCGTACCGGCTCGCTCGCAAGGAGGTCCCCGGCCTTCAGCTCTTGCTGATCGGTTCGATGGCCCACGACGATCCGGAGGGATGGCACTACCTCGAGGTCACCGAGGCCTACCGACAGGGCGATCCGGACATCTTCCTGCTGTCGAACCTCCATGAGGTCGGCAACCTGGAGGTGAACGCGTTCCAACGCGCATCCGCGGTGGTCGTGCAGAAGTCGCTGCGGGAGGGCTTCGGTCTGGTGGTCTCCGAAGCGATGTGGAAGGAAGTCCCCGTAGTCGGCGGGGACGTCGGGGGCATCCGGCTCCAGATCGAGGACGGCGTCACCGGTTTCCTGGTCACGTCGGTGGAGGCCTGCGCCGAGCGGGTCGTGCAGATCCTCGGCGACCCCGAACTCCGCTCCAAGATGGGCCGGGCCGGCCGGGAGCGGGTCGCCGAGCGGTTCCTTACGCTGCGCGAGCTCCAGGACTACGTGGGGATGTTGTCGGCCTTGTGAGGCGAGAGCGAGGGCCACGCCGATGAGCCCCGTCGGACGGCGGATCGTCGTGGCCTCGAACCGGGGACCGGTCTCGTTCGGGCGGGAAGCCTCGGGCCGGGTCGTGACCACTCGAGGGGCGGGGGGACTCGTCACCGCGGTGAGCGATGGCCTCGCTGCCACGGGGGGACTGTGGATCGCCGCCGCCATGTCGGAGGACGATCGGTCTCAGGCAGGGAGGACCATTCAGGTCGACGCCGGAGGGCGTGGCTACCAGGTTCGCCTGCTCCCCTTCGACCCCCCCGACTACGAGGGCTACTACGACGGCATCTCGAACCGCATCCTGTGGTTCCTCCACCACGCGCTCTGGGACGTGCCACGCGCTCCGACCTTCGAGGGCCTGGCGGAGGCATGGCAGGGGTACCTGACGGTGAACGAGGCATTCGCTCGCGCGCTGGAAGAGGAGGGACGATCGCCACCCGGAGAAGCGGTCTACCTCGTGCAGGACTACCACCTGGCGCTCGTTCCGGCGCTGCTTCGCGAGCGACTGCCGAGGGCGGCCATCGCCCACTTCTCGCACATCCCCTTCGCCGGCCCGACCGGCCTGCGCATCCTTCCTCAGCCCATCCGTGAGGCCCTTCTTGCGGGCATGCTCGGGGCCGACGTGGTCGGCTTCCAGGCCCCCGCCTGGGCGGAGAACTTCCTCCTGGGGTGCCGGACGCTCCAAGGCACTCGGGTCGACCTCCGACGCCGGGTCGTCCGGTGGGGCGGCCGGGTCGTCCGAGTCCGCGTCCATCCCATCTCCATCGATCCCGCCGGCCTCCGGGAGGAGGCCGCTGCCGAGCCGGCGGAAGCGGCCGCCCGGGACATCCTCGAGTGGCTGGGGGATCGCCGGCTGCTGGTACGTGTTGACCGCGCCGAACTCTCGAAGAACATCTTGCGCGGGTTCCTCGCTTACGAGAGGTTCCTGGAGGGGAATCCGGAATGGTTGGGGCGGATCAGCTTTCTCGCCCTGCTCAACCCGTCGCGCCAGCACCTCCCCGAGTACCGGGCCTACACCCAGGAGGCGATCGAGTTAGCGGATCGGATCAACAGCCGCGTGGGCCGCGCGGACTGGGAACCCATCCGGCTATCCCTGATGGACGATCACCCGCGCGCTCTCGCCGCCTATCGGCTCTACGACGTCCTGCTGGTCAATCCGGTCTTCGACGGTATGAACCTGGTAGCGAAAGAGGGGCCTGTGCTGAACGAGCGCGATGGAGTCTTGATCCTCTCGGAGAACGCGGGCGCCAGCGCGGAGCTTGGCCGCCATGCGATCGCCGTGAACCCCTTCGACGTGGAGGCCACGGGCCGGGCCATCGCCACGGCCCTGGAGATGGGTCCGGCCGAACGCCGCCGGCGGGCCCGAGGCCTACGGTCGGCGGTGGCCCGCAACCCCATCGACGCCTGGGTGCGGGCCCAGGTCGAGGACCTGGAGAGAATGGGCCGCTAGGCCACTCTCACAGTTCGGACAACAGCCGCACCAACCCGGCCGGACGGTCCACGACGAGGTCTGCTGCTGCGATCAGTCGTTCCGGCGTTTCCTCCGAGCGCACGGCAACCCTGACCGACGCCACGGCATCCAGCTCGTCGAGCGCGCGGAAAGCCTCGAGGTCGGCAACGTCGTCTCCCGCATAGAAGCATCCGCTGACGCGGGCGGACCGAACCAGCTCCCGCACGACGGCGCCCTTCCCGGGGACCTCTCCTCCGGCAAGCTCGAGCACCATCTTGCCCGCGAGCAATGAGAGCCCGCGGCCGGCGGCGACGGTCCGAAGGTTGGTCAGCAACACGCGCTCGGCTTCGGCGGGATCCCGGGCTGCGCGGTAGTGCACGGCCAGCGTGGGTCCCTTGTCCTCCAGCCAGGATCCCGGCACCAGCTCGATGGCGCGCGCGATGTCCTTGCGCGCGGCCTCGAGTCGAGATTGCTCCGGTCCCGAGTCCGGAAGGCCGTAGAGGCCAACCAGGGTGACGCCGGGGACGCCGATGAGTTCCCTGAGCTGCCCGGCAGTTCGGCCGGACACCACCGCTACGAGGGGATTCGCTTCCGCCAGCTTCGAGAGCGCGCCGGCAGCACCGCTGACGGCTCGAGCCATCTCGGGACGTGCCACGATCTCGGAAAGCGTGCCGTCGAAGTCGAACACGAAGCCGCGCCTGGCGGCCGATCTGAACCGCTCGAGTGCCGAGGGTTCCGGGATCACCGTGGCGGGCGGCTCGGCTCAGCCGCCGGCGACGTCCTGTCCCAGGATGACCTGGAGGTCGATGTTCGAAGCGAGCGTGGGCGGTGCCGGCTTCAACGCGGCGCTGGGGAAGCGCTGCCGCTTCAGTCGCTCCGCCTCCGGGAGGCTGTTCGGCTGGTAGTAGATGATCGTCGTAGCGATCTTCGGAGTGTAGTTGCCGGGAGTGACGGTCTTGTAGCCGTCCTTCTTCAAGACGTCGGTTTCCAGCGCGGCGAAGAAAGCCCGGCTGGTCCCGTTCAGGACCTGGATGATCACCTTGTCCTTCGGCCGGACCTTGCGCCCCGCGGGGCTCGAACTGGTGGTCGGCGAGGAGCTGGGCGTCGGAGAATGCGTGCCGGCGCCTGAGGCTGCGGGCGTCACCCCGACGCTGGCGTTCGTCGGGAAGAGCTTGGTGAGGCCGACGATCCCGAGGACGACCAGCGCCACGAGGATGAGCCCGCGCAGTGTGGAGGTGGCCACTTCTAGATCGAAGCTCCTCTTGGTGGACGGTCCATGTTTGTTCCGGCCACTCCGGCGTGCGTCGCCCTACCCCTCCAGCTCCAGCCGTCGGGCGAACCGCTTGCGGCGGCGTGACTCTCGCAACCGACGGAGCCGCTGGACCAGCATGGGGTCGTACTCGAGCGCCTCAGGCCGGTCGATGAGCCGGTTCAGCAGCTGATAATAGCGTGCGGGGGAAAGGCCGAACCTGGCCCGCACCGCCAGCTCCTTCCCGAGGAGCCCTTCCACCAGGTGCGCTCGAAGTCGAGGATGTCGCGCCAGCTCCCCGTGTCCGAAGCTGGCTCCCCCAATTCCCATCCCCCGTGAACTCGGCCGGGCCCGAGGGTACTACCGCGATGGGCGGAGCGTGGGACCCGGAGGTCTACGGGTAGAGCCCTCGGGTGATGTGGGCCTCCGCTACCCGCCCCACACCGAGGATGGTCGCCGCAGTCCGCATGGACACCTTTCGCTCCTCGGCAACGCTCAGCACGTCCACGTACGACTTCTCCATGATCTGGCGGAGGCGGTCGTTCACTTCGTCCTCCGACCAGTAGTAGGCCTGGATGTCCTGGACCCATTCGAAATAGGACACCGTCACGCCACCGGCGTTCGCGAGGATGTCCGGGACGACCAGGATGCCGCGGTCCTCGAAGATCTCGTCGGCCTCGGGGACCGTGGGGCCGTTGGCCGCCTCGACGATGACGGACGCCTTGACGCGGTCGGCGTTCGCACGAGTGAGCTGTCCCTCGATGGCCGCCGGGATCAGGACGTCGCAGCCGAGCTCCAACAGCTCTTCGTTGGTGACCCTCTGTCCCCCCTCGTACCCAGCGATCGTCCCGTACTGCTCCTCGTGGGCCCGGAGCCCCTGGGGATTGAGGCCATCCGGGTTGTAGACGCCACCCTGAACGTCGGAGACTCCCACGATGCGGCACCCTTGCTGGTAGAGCAGCTCGACGGTCCCGCCGCCGACGTTCCCGAACCCCTGCACCACGATCCGGGCTTCCTCCACGGACATCCCGAGGTGTTTCAGCGTCGCCAAGGTCACGTACATCACGCCTCGAGCCGTCGCCATGCTCCGCCCGGCCGAGCCACCGATCGACAAGGGTTTGCCGGTAACCACACCGGGGACCGAATACCCCTCCCGAGTGGAATACGTGTCCATGATCCACGCCATGATCTGCTCGTTGGTCCCGAGGTCGGGCGCTGGTATGTCCCGCTCCGGTCCGATCAGCGGCAGGATCTCGTAGGCATAGCGACGGGTCATCCGCTGGAGTTCCCCTTTGGAGAGCTTCCCGGGTTCGACGATCACGCCCCCCTTCGCTCCGCCGAAAGGGATGCCGACCACCGCGCATTTCCAAGTCATCCACATGGCCAGGGCCTTCACCTCGTCCAACGTGACCGAGGGGTGGTAGCGGATGCCCCCTTTGGACGGGCCGCGGGAGGTGTTGTGATGCACCCGGTAGCCCGTGAAGACCCGGATGGTCCCATCGTCCATCTTCACCGGTATGGCGACCTCCAGCGCGCGCCGAGGGTGGGCCAGGACCTCGTGCACTCCGGGATCCAGCTCCATGACCCCGGCGGCGTCGTCCAGCTGCCGCAAGGCGCTCTCGAGGGCGGACCCTTCGGCTACGTGCTGTTCGGTTCGATCCATGCGGGTCCTCAGCCTAATACGCGGGGAGATTCCCCACGAAGTTGTCATCGACCCCTCATGGTTGTAGATGAATAGCGTCATGGCCGGTCCCGACGAGAAAGGGCTGCGGGGGGACATCGCCCGCCTGTTCTCCGACCGCGGCCTCCACGAAGGGAGGCCCACCGTCCCTCGGGCGATCCAGCGTGTGGTGACGCGCCCCGGACCCCTCGCCATCGTCCTGTACCGCCTGTCGCACGCGCTGTGGGAGCGAGGGTTGGAGACACTCGCCGAGGTGATCTGGCGCGTCAACTACTTCCTCTCGGGCGCCGACATCCACCCGGGCGCGGAGATCGGGGGCGGCCTTCGACTGACCCACACCACGGGGCTCGTCATCGGTCGCGGCGTCAGGATCGGCTCCAACGTGACGTTGCTGCACGGGGTCACGCTGGGCGGGTCCGCGCGCGGCTGGTTCGACGGCGTGTTCGAGGATGGATTCCCGGAGATCGGCGACGAGACGGAGATCATGGCGGGGGCGTGCGTCCTCGGACCGATCAAGGTCGGTCGGCATTGCTTCATCGGAGCCAACGCGGTCCTGGCGCGGGACCTCCCGGATGGTGAGGCCTACACGCCGGGTCGAGAGGTGAAGGACCTCCGAACGCGGGTGGAAGCTCTGGAGCGCCGCCTCGAGTCGACCGGGGCCGAAGGGCCGGGCCGCTCATCGGAGGCGAGTGGCCCCTCGGCAACAGAGCCTAAGAAGTCCCGGGGTTCTGCACGAACCGGCGGTACACGCGCTCGGCCGCGGCGCGCTGCGCGGCGAGGCGACGGTGGCGATACGCCGGACGCAACTCCTCCTTGAGCCGGTCGCGCAGCTCGTTCGGCGAGGCTCCTCCCCGATCCACCCCTTCCCTCGAACCGAAAGCCCCCCGGTCCCATCGATCCACCTCTTCTTTCACGGCGCGGAGATGCTCCTCAGTCGGGTGAAACTCACGGAAGTCGGTGCCGAACCGCTGGTTGACCTGCCGGATGATGTCGCCGAAATCAGTCACCACATCCGCGAACGGGCCGACCACGAACCGCCGAAGATGCGGCAGGAGGCCACGGTAGAACCCGATGTAACTCCGGAGAACCTGACCGGCACGCAAGTACCGAAGCCGCACCATCAGCGACAGCACCGCCTCTTCGGGCTCTCTGATCAGCACGATGGCCGGCTTCCTCATCCGAACCGCGATGAGGACCGAACCTGAGGCGTGGACGTGATGAGCGATGCTGATCGTCCGGAGCTGCGCCGCTTGGAACGCGACGACAGCGAACGTGTTGCCGCACCGAGGGAACCCCTCGATGCAGATCTCGGTCTGCCCGGTGACCAGCTCCCCGCTGCGGCGAACCAGCAGCCGAGACAGGATGGGTGACCGCCCGGCCACCGACCTGACCTCCCACGCGGCCCGGCGAGCCGGGATCTCCAGGGCGCTGATCCTCACTCCGCTCGTTTCAGGTGCTCGCTGGGCTTGTGGACGCCATGCCGCCACGGTATCCGAAGGTCCCGGCCGGCGTCGGCCTTGGGCCGAGCGGAAGGCTCGGGAGCGGTTACTCGTCCAGGAACGCCACCGTGAGCTGGCGAAGCTGGCTCAGGGCGTCCTCGCAGGCCTCGCACAGCCCACGTGGGGAGGGCTGACCGCAGCGGGGGCAGTTGATCTCGCGACGGGCCTCTGGAGCGGGGCCGACCGAGATCGTAGGTGGCTGCCCCTTCTTCTCTCCGCGCGGTGGAACCGTGTACTCGAAGCCGTTGGACACCTTGACCTTCGGCTTCTTGGTTCGCTTGAAGATCCCTGACTTCTTCTCCTCCGGCTCCGCCACTTGGGGTGCAGCCTGGGGCGCGGAGGGAGGCGAGGTCCACTGGGCGGCCTGGTGAGACATGAACTCTTCAGGAGTCTCTCCTCGGTTCCAAACATCCTCCGGCGACGGAAGTTCCGCGCCCGATTCGGGAAGGGGAGCCTCGGGAGTTGCGGCCACCGTCCCGGGGGCAGCCGATCCGAGCGCGGCAGGCTCGACGGCCACGGGGGAGACGCTCGCGGCAGGAACCGCCGGGATCTCCGGGGGCGGAGGAGGCGGCAGGTAGGTCTTGGGTGGAGCGAGGTCGATCGGAGCGATCGGCGGAGTGGCCCGCCGCTCGGATGCCTTGCGGAGGTCCGCCTTTCGCCGTTCCTCGGGCTCCCTCTCCAGAGGGAGAGACTTCGGTCGCTTCCGGAGCCGAGGCTTCGGCACCTCCACGGGGGTCTCCTCGACGGCCGGCGCGGCCACGTGGGGAGGCTCCTGCGGGGGTACCGGCGCCTCAAGCTGTGGGGACTCTTCCGGAAGGACCGGCGCTGGCACTTTCGGGGGCTCCTCCCGAACGGGCGCCTCCACCGGAGCCGGGGCGCTCGCGTCGATCTGCTCCCCCGCCGTCGCATCATGCTCTTTCAACGGCGCGCGACGAGCCCACCGCCACCGATGCTTGGCTTCCTTCGGCTGATCGGCCTCCTCGGCCGTCACTTCTGCGAGGGGTGCGACAGCCACGGGAGGTGGCACGTCGGGCGTGGGGGCGGTCGGCTGGGGCAGGGGCTCGGCTGCTCGGGCCGGGGCCTCCTCCGCAGTGGGGACTTCAGCGACGTGGGCAAGCTCGTGCGCGCGCTTTCGAGACCACAACTTGCCGAGGAACACCCTCGTCTGCCCCTCCTCGCCGGTCACGTCGGCCGGTGCCGCTTCCGGTGCCGAAGGTGCCTCCTGGGACATGGCCGTTCGCTGCTCGGCGCCCGGGCTCTGCGGGGTGGGCATTCGCTCCCCGACCGGCGATGGGGCTGAATCTGCGACCTTCACGTCCTCGGCCTTGTCCGGCACCTTGCGATGGCTCGGCCACCACTGGCGAGCGAGGATGGGCGGTGCGGCTTCCTGCGCATGCTGAGCGGGTGCCGGTGTGACTGGGGGGGCTGGGGCTTGTGCGGCGGGCGGGGGCGGCGCTTGCACGACGACGGGAGCAGGCTCCACGGGCGGCTCTTGCACGACGGCGGGAGCAGGCTCCACGGGCGGCGCAACCGGCGGTGCGGGCGGCGGCGGCTCCGCGACTCGTGACGGTGCGACCGTCGGCGTCGCAGCTACCGGCGGTGAAGCCACCGGCGGCGCGGCAACCGGAACGGGCGGGGGGATTGGGGCCGGTGGGGCGGCCCGCGGTGGTTCGGGGATCAGCGCCTCCGCCGGCTGGGAAAGGACGGGCGATGGCGGCGGCGCGGGCGGCGCGAGGCGAGCCCGTGGAGCAGGAGGAGGCTGGAGGGCAGGTGGCTGGACGGGAGCTACCTGCACAGCCTGAGGTGGGGCGACGCTGGGGGCCGGAGGAGCGACCGGTTCAGTCGGAACGGCTCTCTGTTCTCGTCTTGCGGTTTGGGTGACCGGGGCAGCGGGCCGACTGGAGGGTTCGCTGTCGGGCGGTCCGTAGGTCAGCTGTGGGAGGTCCGCCGCTGAGTGTTCCTCTAGAGGCGAGCCGCAAAGGTCACAAGCCGGGCCAGGGCTCGAGAACAGGCCACACCATCGACATGCGATCTTGCTGGCCTGATTTTCGCCGTGCTGGACGGCAACAGCAGAACGTGCACCCTTGTCCTGCCCCACAGAGGAGGGTTCGGCAAAAGGGCGGCATGTCTGTATTCCCCAGAAGGAGGAAAGCCAGGTGGCACCGGGTTAGTCCGAATTCGACACGGGACCGGTAATTCGGCCAGTGGGAAAGCATGCGCGCCGGACGACGGGCTAGCATGTGAGCCTGCGGAGCATGAACGATTTCCAATCGCGGGTCCGCGCCGTCGTGGCAGGACTTCGACCCGGGGAGGTCGCGACCTACGGCGAGGTGGCGGAGGAGGCCGGCTACGCGGGGGCGGCCCGGGCCGTAGGTAGAGTCCTCGCGACCAGCGACGGACTACCGTGGTGGCGGGTGGTCACGACGACGGGCCGGCTGGTCCCCGGCCACGAACGGGAACATGCTCGCCGACTCCTCGCCGAAGGGATCTCGGTGGCCGCCGGGCGCGTCCGCCCCCGGGGCGGTAACCGTCAGCCCAGGTAGCCTTCGACGGTCTTCTCGTCTCGGACCTCTGCCTGGGCCGGATCCATCCCCGCGGCACGGCGAGCGCGCCGCTGATGGAGAAGATCCCAACACTGATCCAGCGTGACCTGCAGACGGCTCAACCGCTCCCGGTCTGCTTCGGTCGCCTGCCCACTGGACTCCTTCTGGAAGAGCTCATGCTCCTCGTGGGCAAGCTCGTTGATGCGATCGATGACACCCTTATCCTCCATCGTCTTATCCCTCCAGTTGAGGCGGTCCCGAGCTGGCGGTGGGATTCGAACCCACGACCTAGCGATTACAAGTCGCTTGCGCTACCGGACTGCGCCACGCCAGCGCAGGCCATCGTACCAGCGGGTTGAACGGCGACCGTAGTTACCGCGCGGGTCGAAGCGCGTAGCCGAAGAGGGCGACCGAGAGGGCTGCGGATGCGTTCAACGAACCCGTTCGGCCGGCCATCGGGATGGCCAGGAGGAGGTCGCAGGACTCTCGAACCAGGCGGGACAGACCGATGTCCTCCGCCCCCACGACGATCGCCAGCGGCCAAGAAGGCTGAGGCGCGTCGTGGATGTTTGCCGTTGCATGCTGGTCCAGCCCGATGACGGAGAACGCGCGGTCTTTGAGGTGTTCGAGCGAGCGCGACAAGTTCGTCACCCGGGCCACTGGGAGGTGGAGGAGTGCGCCGGCTGAGGCGCGCACTGCCGCCGCACTCAGCGGTGCGGCCCGTCGCTTCCGGGCCACGAGCAGCGACGCTCCCGCGGCCTCCGCAGATCGGGCGCACGCCCCGAGGTTCTGCGGATCGGTGATCCCGTCCAGGACGACAACGAGCGCCTCGGGGTCGAATGAGAGCGCGGCGAGGGCCCGATCATCCATCTCGCGAGGCGCGTCCACCAGCGCAGCTACCCCTTGATGATCTCGAAGCCCGAGACCGTCGATGGCGTCCCGCTCGACCTGCTCGGCGGGGAGCCCTGCAGCCGCGGCCGCGTCCATGACGCCGCGCAAGCCTTCAGTCCGATGCGCGCCTCGAGCCAGCAGCACGCGCCGGGCTCGGCCCGCGCGGATGGCCTCCATGACCGGACGACGGCCACCCACCGCGAACGCATCGG
>VAYC01000054.1 GCA_005885025.1 Actinomycetota bacterium
CGTTCGGCTTGCTGACGGGTGCGATTCGGGAGGACACGACGTTCCACCCGGGGGACTGGCGCAGCGGCACGATGGGGATGAGTTCCTACTCGAGGCTGTTCGCTCCCCGAAAACGTGGAGAAAACCTCCAGAGGGTGGAGCGGCTGCGTGTCATCGCCGAGCGGCTCGGCACCGAGCTTGCGCCGCTGGCCCTGCGGTGGGTGATCGAGCAGCGCGGGGTGACGGCGGCCATCGCCGGGAGCCGTAAGTCGGCTCACGTCCGGAGCAACGCCGCGGCGGGCGACCTCCAGCTGGACGCGAAGACGCTCCAGGAGATCGACGCCATCTTCTCCTAGCCCCGGGCCCCGGCCGGAGGCGACAATCCCCAGTGCGTGAACGCCCGGAAGCAGGACCTCATCGTGGTGGGCGACGTCATGGCGGATGTGAGCGTGGCGTCGGAAACGCTGGCCCGGGGGGGCGACGTGCACGGCGAGGTTCGGATCCAACCCGGGGGCGGAGGTGCCAACGCAGCGGTGTGGGCGGCTCACGCGGGCGCGAACGTCGTCCTTTTCGGGTGCGTCGGCGACGATCTGATCGGCCGCACTCTCTTTCTGGCCCTGCAGGAGCGGGGGGTGAACCCGTCGTTGGCGATCCGAGCGGACGCGCGAACCGGCGTGATGCTGGTGGTCCGAGAAGGCGGTGAGCGCTCGATGGTCGCTGACCGCGGGGCCAATGCCCGCCTTTCCGCCGAAGACCTCCCTCACCGGTTGGGGGCTCGGGCCGTGCTCGTCTCCGGCTACCTGCTGTACGACCCGCGGTCCGAGAGCGCCGCCGTGGCGGCTCTGGCCAGAGCCGAAGCGGAGTTCGTGGCCATCGACGTGTCGTCGTGGCCCTTGCTGGAGGCATACGGGATCGAGCGTTTCCACGCCAGCGCACGGGGCGCGAACTTCCTGTTGGCGAACGGCCGGGAGGCCGAAGTCCTGACAGGCCGGCCGCCGGTCGAAGCCGCCCGAGCGCTGGCCCTGCGATACCAGTGGGTCTTCGTGAAGCTCGGGGCCGAGGGCGCCGTCCTGGCCACGAACGACCGGGTCTTCACGGCATCAGCACCCCACATCGACGAGGTCGACACGACCGGCGCCGGTGACGCCTTCGACGGGGTGTTGTTGGCCGAATTGGTCGAGGGTGCCGATGCAGAGTCAGCGCTTCGCGCCGCGTGTGAAGCAGGAGCGAAAGCCGCGTCGCGCCCGGAAACCTGGCCGCAGGACGCGAGGCGTCGTTGAGCGCCTTCGGATTACTTGACTTCCCAGGTGTCTCCGGAGTTGAGAAGCTTGGCGAGGTCGCCGGCGCCGAGCTTCTGCGTCGCCATCTCGATCTGCCGCTCCATGAGCTCGCCGTACACGGGACGCTGGATGTCCCGGAACACGCCGATGGCAGTCGGCTGAGTGGGGCCACGCGACAGATGCGCGAGCGCGAAGGCGGCGCTGGGCTCGTCCCGGTGCGCGTCGTGCGTGTAGATCAGCTCTTGCGGCACATCGGCGGTTTCGCCGACCCTCAGTGAGCCGTCGAACTCCACGTACACGCACCGTTCTCCGTTCGGGCCGAAGACGACCGGCTTGTCGTGCTCCAAGCGGATCTGGTTCAGCCCCTTGGTCTCCTTGCCGGTGAGGGCGATGAACGCGTCGTCGTTGAAGACGTTGCAGTTCTGGTAGATCTCGATGAACGCGGTCCCCTGATGGGCGGATGCTTGACGTAGCACTTCGACCAGATGCTGGCGGTCGACGTCGATCGTCCGGGCCACGAACGAAGCCTCAGCCCCCAGCGCGAGCGCCACCGGGTTGAACGGATGGTCCAGCGACCCGAACGGCGTGGACTTGGTGACCTTTCCCTCCTCGCTGGTCGGCGAGTACTGGCCCTTGGTCAACCCGTAGATCTGATTGTTGAACATCAGGATCTTCACGTTGATGTTTCGCCGGAGCGCGTGGATCAGGTGGTTCCCACCGATCGACAGCGCGTCCCCGTCGCCGGTGATGATCCACACCGCGAGGTCGGGTCGGGCGGTCGCCAAGCCCGTAGCGATGGCGGGAGCTCGCCCATGGATCCCATGGACTCCGTAGGTGTCCATGTAGTAGACGAACCGGCCCGAGCACCCGATCCCCGTGACGAAGACGAGCTTGTGGGGCGGGACTCCGAGCTCGGGCATGAAGCCCTGGACGGCCGAGAGGATCGCGTAGTCCCCGCAGCCCGGGCACCACCGCACCTCCTGGTCGCTGACGAAGTCCTTCTTGGTCAGCGTGCCCAGGCCGCGAGGGACGGCCTTCCCTACGTCGCGGCCCTCGCCGTGCCCGTTTCCCTTCGCTGCTTCGCTCACAGCCGCCTCAGGATCTCCGCTTCGACCTCCGCCGCATGGATCGGTTGACCCTGGACCTTGCTGAACAGCTCCGCCTCTACGAGGAACTCGGCCCGGAGGATCCTCCACAGCTGGCCCATGTTCATCTCGGGGATCAGGACTTTCGGATATTTGCGCAGGACATCCTCCGTGTTCTTGGGCAATGGGCTGAGATGCATCAGGTGAGCCGAGGCCACCGCCTTGCCCTGCGCCCGAACTCGTCGAACAGCCGCAGCGATGGCTCCGTATGTCGAGCCCCACCCCAGCACCAGCAGCGAGGCGTCGCCATCAGGGTCGTCCACCACGAGCGGTGGAATGTCCTCAGCGATCTTCGCCACTTTGGCCGCCCGCAGGTGAGTCATCCGCTCGTGGTTGGCGGCCTCGTAGGAGATGTTGCCGGTGACGTCCTCCTTCTCGAGCCCGCCGACCCGGTGCTTGAGGCCCTCCGTGCCCGGCACGGCCCACGGGCGGGCCAGGTTGTCGTCCCGCAGGTACGGCATGAACCCGTCGTCGTGGTTGGGCTGCGTGGCGAACTTCGGGTCGATTTCGGGCAGGTTCTCGATCTTGGGCAGCCGCCAGGGCTCCGAGGAGTTCGTGAGGAACGTATCCGAGAGCAGGATCACGGGCGTCCGGTACTTGACGGCGATGCGAACAGCTTCGAGCGCGGTGTCGAAACAGTGGCCCGGCGTACGAGCGGCCACGATCGGGAGCGGGGACTCGCCGTGGCGACCGTACATCGCCGCCAGGAGGTCGGCGGCCTCGGTCTTGGTCGGCATGCCCGTCGAGGGTCCGGCTCGCTGGACGTCCACGATCACCATGGGCAGCTCGAGCATGACAGCCAGCCCGATCATCTCCTGCTTCAGGTCGAGGCCGGGCCCGCTGGTCCCGGTGATGCCCAGGTGGCCGCCGAACGCGGCACCCACGGCCGCACCACACGCCGCGATCTCGTCCTCGGACTGGAGCGTGCGGACGCCGAAGTTCTTGTGCCGCGACAACTCGTGCAGCAGTTCCGAGGCCGGCGTGATCGGATAGCTCGCGTAGAAGATCGGAAGGCCGCTCTTGACGCTTGCCGCGATCAGTCCCCACGCAAGCGCCGTGTTGCCGGAGACGTTCCGGTACATGCCCGGCGCGGCCGGTGCTCGTTTGACCTCATACGTGTTGGCAAACAGCTCGGTGGTCTCGCCGAAGTTGTAGCCGGCCTTGAACGCTGCGACGTTCCCCTCGAGCACGGCCGGCTTGCCGGCGAACTTCTTCTCCAGCCACGTGACCGTGACGTCCGTGGGACGGCCGTACATCCAGGAGACCAGTCCGAGGGCGAACATGTTCTTGGCCTGTTCGGCCTGCTTCTTCGATACGTCGATGCCCTCGGTGGCCCGCAGGGTGATCGACGTCATCGGCACGCGGAAGACCTGGTAGGCATCGAGCGACCGGTCCTCCAAAGGGTTCGAGCCGTAGCCCGCCTTCTCAAGGTTGCGGTCGACGAAGGCGTCCTCGTTGGCGATGACGACCCCGCCCTTCTCGAGGTCCTTGATGTTCGCCTTCAGCGCGGCGGGGTTCATGGCCACCAGGACGTTCGGCGCGTCCCCGGGGGTGAGGATCTCCTCGGAAGCGAAGTGGATCTGGAAGGCCGACACGCCGTGGAGGGTTCCCGCCGGGGCGCGGATCTCCGCGGGGAAGTCAGGGAGCGTGGCCAGGTCATTCCCCAGCATTGCGGTCGCATTGGTGAACCGGTCACCCGTCAATTGCATGCCATCGCCGGAGTCGCCGGCGAACCGCACCACGACCCGATGCTTCTCGACCACGGTCTTCTGGACCAATCTCGCTCCTCAGAGGCGCTTGTCGAACCCCGCTCGCTGGTTGTCCATCTACTGTACCGCTCCCCCAGTTACTTCGGCCGCTGCCTTCCGCTTGCTAAGGCCTCGCCCTTCCGGCGGACTGGCTGCGCCCGGCCCGGACTGGACTCGTTGCCCCCTCGGGGACCTAGTAAAGTCGGCGGACCATGGGCCTGAACGTCACTTCATACCAGCACGGGATCTATCCGCGATCCGAAGAGGTGGTGGCCGCCACCCGCGGCCGCGAACGGGGAAGGAACTCCCAGGACGACGTGGAGCGGGCCTTCGCTGCCGACCGGGAGGACTTCCTCCGCACCCAGCGGGAGGCGGGACTCGACTACTTCTCGGACGGGCTGCTGCGGTGGCAGGACATCTTCCGGCCGCTCGTGGAGATGTGCCAGGGCATGGACGCCCACACCCTCGTTCGGTGGTTCGACAACAACTCGTTCTTCCGTGCTCCGGAGGTCACCGGCGAGCTGGCGCTCTCATCTTCCGTGCCCAGGCAGATGGAAGACGATCAGGACATCCCTGAGCCGAAGATGGCCACGCTCCCCTCTCCATTCCTGTTCTCCCGGGCAGCCCAGACCGAGGAGGACGACCGAAACGCCCTCATGAGGGACCTCACCCGGGAGATCCTCAGGCCCGTAGCCCAAGAGCTGGCCGGCCGGGGCTACCGCTTGATCCACCTCCAAGAACCGTGGCTCGTGTACTTCGGCATGGACTCCGCCGACTGGGACGACTTCGAGAAGTCGGTGGGCGAGGTCCGAGAGGCCACGGAGGGCGCGACCCTCATCCTGAACACCTACTTCGGCGACGCGGGTCCGTACGCCGATCGGCTTGGCCGGCTTCCCGTCGACGCCGTGGGCATCGATTTCGTCGAGACCGACATCGACGAGCTAGGAGCGAAGTGGCAGGTCGGACTGTTAGCAGGCGTCATGGACGGCCGGCGCTCTCCCATCGAGCCGGTGGAGCCCACCGTCGAGTTCGCCCGTCGGGCCGTGGAGACCCTCGGCGCGCCGTCGCTGTTCGTCTCGTCGAACTCCGAGCTCGAGCTCCTGCCCAGGGACATCGCCCGACACAAGGTCCTGCGACTCGGCGAGATCGCCGCCCGACTGAAGGATCTGCTGCGATGACGACCCATCCGAACGGGGACGCGTTCACCTCCACCCCGCTGTTGACTCACGAGGTCGGTTCGCTCGACAAGCTCGGATGGCGCGCGAAGTCGGTGGCCGGCAAGAAGCTCGAGGAGAAGGACCTCGAGGAGGCGCGGTCGTGGGGCCGGAGGGTCGGAGTCGAAGGATACGAGCGGCTGATCGAACTCCTCCAGCAGTCGCCGCTGACCAGGGAGCAGAAGGACGAAGTCAAGCGGTGGTCCAGCCGGTACGGCGTGCGGATGCAGGAGTCGGCCGGCCTGGACGTCGTCTACGACGGCGAGCAGCAGCGCACCGAGATGTATCAGTGGGCTGTGGCCCACTCGGAGGGGTTCGAGTGGCGGGGCAGCGTGCGAGCCTTCGACAACAAGTACTACTCGAAGGCTGCCGTGGTGGCGCCAATCTCGCTCAAGGAGCCCTACCACAACGAGGAGTTCGCTTTCCTCAAGGACGTCGCCCGGGCGGAGCTGAAGGTCCCCATCACCGGCGCCTACACCATCGGGGACTGGAGCTTCGACGAGCGCTACTTCAGCGAGCACGACCTCCGGGTCCCGCACACCGAGCGAAAGGCGGCCCGCAAGGAAGCCCGGCGGCGGCTCATCGTGGACGTGGCACGCAACATGATCCGGCCGAACCTGGAGGCCCTGATCGGTCTGGGAGCCAGGTGGATCCAGCTCGACGAGCCGGGCGGGAGCACCGAGCCGGACGAGCTGGACCTGTTCACGGAGAGCTTCAACGAGAGCGTCCGGGGCCTGGACGCCGTGTTCTCCACGCACCTCTGCTTCTCCGACTACCAGCTGTTCTTCCCCGGCATCGAGGCCATGACGGCCTGCAAGCAGTTCGCCGTGGGGTTCGCCAACTACGACAGCCGGGACCTCGGCGTCTCCGACGAGGCACGCCCCGGCTATCAGGTCATCGGAAGGTTTCGGGATCTCTCCTACCGGCCCTCGCTCGGGCTGGGGGTGCTCGACATCCACACCGACTTCATCGAGCCCCCCGAGTTGGTCCGGGACCGGATCCCGTACGCGGTGGAGGTGTTCGGCGATCCCGGCCGGATCCAGGTGACCCCGGACTGTGGCCTTCGGACGCGTTCGTGGGACGTGGCCTACCGCAAGCTCGTCAACATGGTCGAGGGCACGCGCATGGCCAAGAAGGAACTCGGCCTGTAGCCGGTGCGGTCGCTCAACCTTTTCGAGCGAGCATCTGGAGGAAGAGGGGTATCCGCCGCCAGCGCCGCTCCGATTCCCCGAACTTCGCCATCGCCTTCTCGCTGGCCGCCGGTTCGCGGATTCGCTGGATGACGAAACCGGCTTCTTCCAGAGCTCGGGCGTAGTCCGAGAGCGGATAACACCAGCCGCGGAATGTGATCGTCAGCCCGCTTCGCTCGAAGGTCCCCTCGAAGCGACGCCGACCGAGATAGCTCCCTACGACGACGAACGGATCATCGGGCTGGTGGCCGGTGAACGTTCCGGCGTCCGCGAGGGGATGCGTGACCGACACGCACAGACTCCCACCGGGCTCGAGCACACGGGCGGCCTCCGCAACCGCATCTGGCATCCCGTCCACATCCATGAGCGTGTTGTACGCCACGGCCACATCGAACGATCGGTCGTCGAAAGGGAGGGACATGGCGTCACCTCGGGCGTACATCCCTGTGGGATCCGCCTCTCGAGCGTGTTGCAGGAGCGTCTGCGAAGTGTCGATGCCCACGACTCGGTGCCCCCGATCGCGAAGGTCCCTGGTCACCCGCCCCTCACCACAGCCGATGTCCAATGTGAGCCGCCCGGAGGGAGGAACGATCTCGTCGAAGAAGGCGTCGCGGTAGTACCAGTAGGAGTCGTGATCAGGCGCCCGAGCCCACCGGATCCAGTTTTGGGCCTCGGCCTCCCAGTCGGAGGCCCCACTCACGGCCTAGTGGAACGAGTGCCCGCAGGCGCAGCCGCCCTGAGCCATCGGGTTGTCGATGGTGAACCCTGACGCCTCCAGGTTGTCGACGAAGTCGATCTTGGCTTCCGACAGGTACGCAGCGCTCATGCGGTCCACGATCACTCGGACTCCGAACTGCT
>VAYC01000379.1 GCA_005885025.1 Actinomycetota bacterium
CCCGCTTGATCCGGAGCGCTCCGAAGGCGAGATCGATGTCGTCGTGGCAGGCAACGACACGGTCCACGGAGACGCCGCGCTTGCGCGCAAACGAAGCGATCGGAGGGCCGCACTCGTTCATGAACGTACCTGGCCTGACCAACAGCAACGGCACATCCTCGTGCTTCGCTTCGGCAGCGAAAACCGACAGGAAGCGGACCTTCCTCAGCCGGACGCCGAGCCGCTCGGCCAGGCGCTCCACGACCATGGCCCCGGCGTTGTGGCGCGTGCGTTCGTAGCGTTCGCCGGGGTTCCCCAGCCCGGCCACGAGCCAGAGCTCGCCGGCCAAACCTGGCTAGCTCTCTTCGGACTCGTCGCCCTGCTCGCCGGCCTCTTCGCCGGCGGCGCCCTCCGCAGCGGCCTCGGCCTCCTCGCCCTCCACGACCGCGGCGACCTCCTCCTCCACGCGCAGGACCTGCGGCGGCACCACCGAGACGACGGCCTCCTTCTTCGGCGTGATGATGGTGCAGTTCGGCGGCACGACAAGATCACCCACCTTGAGGGATTCGTTGATGCCGAGGCGGGTGATGTCGGCCTCGATCGACGGGGGCACGTCCTGCGGGAAGCATTCCACCTCGAGCTCCCACAGGTGATGCTCCACAACGCCACCCTCCTTCACCCCGTGGGACTCGCCCACGATGTGAACCGGGACCTCGACGGTGATCTTCTCGTCACGAGCGATCTGCAGGAAGTCGACATGGATGAACTGGCCGCGCGTGTGGTCGCGCTGGATCTCCCTGGGCATCGCCAGGAATTGGTCGTGGTCGACGTGAAGGTCCACCAGGACGTTCATCCCCGCCTCGGTGTGCAGGAGGTGGAAGAGCTCGCGGGAGTCCACGCTTACGTGGCGCGGCTGCATGCCGTGGCCGTAGACGACCGCGGGAACCCGGCCCTCCGCTCGGAGCCGGCGGGCGATTCCCTTCCCGGTCCCCTGGCGGGGCTCGGCCTTCAGCTTGCGTTCCATGGGACTCCTCCGAATTCTGCGTGCGAGACTGACATAGCCCCGGTCGCCGCCTTGACGATCTTCTAACCGATCGACCAGGGGCCCTCCAAGGCGCTGATGTTGTCTGCCGGCGCCGCGATTCAAGGGAGACAATCAGCTTCCGATAGGAGGGTTATGACTCGCTTACCCTCCCTCCCGGTCCGCCGGGCAGTCCCGATCCTTATCGCCACAATCGTCGCCTTGCTTCTAGGCGGCGTCGTGCACCGGGCGCCCCAGTCCGCCGGTTCCACCATCGAAACCCTGCCCCCGACGATCGACCTCAGCTCCCTCCGGGGGGCCCCGACCGCGCCGGACCCACTCAGAACCGGGCCGGTTGCTCCCATCCCCTCCCCGCCGAAGCCCGCCCTGCTCGTGCACGTCCCCTACTCGCTGCCGGTCATGTCTCGGCCCGGGGGCGGGCAACGTTTGGGCACGCTGACGGCGCATGCCAGGTATTCCGGACAACCCATCACCGCGTGGGTCCTCCGAGTGAGCGCCGATCGCAAGTTTGGACTGGTCCCCATCGCCTATAGCGTCCCCTACCGAACGGGGTGGATCCGCTTGGCCGGGCTGCGTCGCTCATCGACGCCGATCTCCGCCCTGGTCGACCTCTCACAGCACCGGCTGACGGTGCGGCGCCTCGGCCGGGTCATCATGCGCGTGCCGGTGGCGATCGGCTCACCGTCGACTCCGACACCCCCCGGTCGCTACTTCGTCACCGAGCGCGTTCCCTTCAGCCCGGGGAGCTCGTACGGGGCCTTCGTCTTCGGCATCTCCGGCATCCAGACCAGACTGCCCTGCTGTGGCAACCTGCTGGCCATCCACGGGACGAACAACCCGAGCTCCATCGGCAGGTCGGTGAGTGCCGGGTGTGTCCGGGTGAGTTCGGCCGCCCTTCAGCGCCTGAAGCCGCTCCTGTTGTGGGGAACCCCGGTGGTCATCCAACCCTGAAACCGGGGAAGCCGGCCGTTACGGCTGGTTGTCTCCGTGGAAGATCTCGGAGACCGACTCGTCTTCGAACACGGCTTGGAGGGCCGCGCCGATGATCGGCGCGATCGAGAGGACGGTCAGGCGATCGCCCAAGACCTGAGCCTTCTCCTCAGGCACGGGAAGTGTGTTGGTGACGATGGTCTGTTTGATCGGCGACTCGGCGATCAGCTGCACCGCCTTGCCCGACAGGATCGGGTGCGTGGCAGCCGCGTAGATCGCACCCGCCCCCTCGGCGGCCAGTGCCTGGGCGGCTCCTGCCATCGTCCCCGCCGTGTCGATCATGTCGTCGATCAGCACGCACGGGCGGCCGTCGACTTCGCCCACCACGCGCATCTCCTCGATCTTGTGGGCTTCCCTCCGTGATCGCCGCTTGTAGATATAGGCGAGGTCGGCGTGGAGATGCTCGCGGAGTCGCTGGGCCACCTTCACCCGGCCGGCGTCGGGGGCAACGACGACGATGTCCTCGGCCACTTTGATGTGCTCCTGCAGGTACCCGGAGAGGATCGGGAGTCCCGTGAGGTGATCGACGGGGAAGTTGAAGAAGCGCTGGATCTGCTGGGAATGCAGATCGACCGAGACAACACGGTTCGCGCCGGCCGCGGAGAGGAGATCGGCTACCAGTTTGGCCGAGATCGGCTCACGGGCGAGGCCCTTCTTGTCCTGGCGGGAATATCCGTAGTAGGGGACGACCGCGGTGATGCGTTTGGCCGAGGCTCGCTTGAGCGCGTCGATCATCACCAGCTGTTCCATGATCGCGTCGTTGACCGGGTGTGCGTGCGTCTGGATGACGAACACATCGGCTCCCCGGACGCTCTCGTTCGCCCGGAAGTAGATCTCGCCATCGGAGAACCGAGACATCCGCGCTTCGCACAGACGGATGCCCAGGTGAGATGCGATCTCCATGGACAGGCTCGGATGACAGGTC
>VAYC01000378.1:0-3240 GCA_005885025.1 Actinomycetota bacterium
CTCGATTCCCTCCGCGATGATGGCAGCCCCGATCTCCGAGGCGAACGAGATCATGGCCGTCGCCAGCGCTCGCCGGACGGGATCGGCATCGATGTTCCTCGTCAGCGTGATGTCGAGCTTGATGAAGTCGGGCGACAGCCGGACGATGTGCTGGAGGCTGGCGAAGCCGGCGCCGGCGTCGTCGATCGCCAGGCGTACTCCTTGTTCCCGAAGCAGCTGGAGGGACAGGTTGAGGGCGTCGTAGTCGTCCACCCGCGCGTGCTCGGTGACTTCCATGACCACGCGGCGCCCGGGCAGCCCGGTGATCTCGCCAAGGAACGCGTCGGACATCATCGTGGCCGGCGAGAGGTTCAAGGAAAGGAACGTCTCATTCGGTAGATCGTTCACGTGGGCAACGGCCGCTCGGGCCGCCACGAGCTCCAGCTCCACCAACAAGCCCAGGGCTGCGGCCCGTTCGAACCATCCGGTCGGGGGCCTGGCGCGCTTCGAATCGAACCGCACCAGCGCCTCCAGTCCGATCACGGCGGCGGTGGCCAGGTCGACCATGGGTTGGAAGACGACCGAAACCCCTTTGCCCTCGAGCAGGCGGCGGACCTGGTCGGTGTCGCTTCGCCGGCGATCCGCCTGGAACTCCTGCCGCTTGAGCTGGCCGGCCAGGGTCCGGATGACGTCGGAGGTGACTTCCTCCGACAGGGAGCCGTGCCCTCGGGCCGCGCTGCGGATGGCATGGAGGATTTCTCCCGCAGGCGTGCCCTTCACCAGATAGCCGCCCGCTCCCGCCCCAAGCATCTCCAACACGCTGCTGCGGTCGTCGTACGCGGACAGGGCCGTGATCCTCGTCTGAGGGCACAGCACGCGGATCCCCCGGGCCGCCTGGGCCCCGCCACCGGGCATCTTCACGTCCACCAGGGCCACGTCCGGCTGATGAAACCGCGCCAGCTCGATGGCCTGGAAGGCGTCCGCGGCCGCTCCCACCAGCTCCAGGTCGCCCTCGCCCTGGATGAGCTCGGAGAGCGCGTCGCGAACCGTCTGCTCATCCTCGGCGATGAGCACCCGGATGCGGCCGTTCACCGGATCACCCGGCGACGTCCTGCACGAGGGCCCGGCCGCCCTCCGGAGGCAGCCAGTACTCGATCCTGGTCCCCTGGCCGAGAACGCTGGAACCTCGCCACCACCCTCCGGCCAGCTCGGCCCGCTCGCGCATGGCCGTGAGGCCGAGGTGTCCGGGCACCGGGCCCGAGGCCGAGTCCAGCCGGAACCCCTGGCCGTCGTCCTCGATCCGGACGAGGAAGCCGCCGTGGCTCTCTTCGAGCAGCACGTCCACATGGTGGGCCCGGGCATGCTTCCGTACGTTGTTCAGGGCCTCCTGGGTGATGCGGTAGAGGATCGTGCGCGTCTCTGGCCCCGGCGTGGACTCGAACCGGTTCTCCACGCCGTACGTGATGGGTGAGTCCCGAAGGACCTCGTCCAGGTACATGCGGATGGCGGGGGCCAGTCCTTCCCGGTCCAGGACCGGAGGGCGGAGGTGGAACAACAAGTGTCGGAGGCGGGCCACCGAGTGGACGACGCTTCCCTCCAGCTCATCCAGGACGCGGAGCTGGCCGGGATCGGAGAGCGCGCGCTTCATCATCTCCAGTCGGATGCCGAGGGCAGTGATGGCCTGGATGGAGTCGTCGTGGATGTCCGAGGCGATCCGGCTGCGCTCCTGCTCCTGAGCCCGGGTGAGATAGGCGAGGAGGCGGCGGCGTTCCTCGTCGGCCTCCTGGAGCTCCTCCACGCTCCGATGCAGGTCTTCCTCCGCCCGCTCGGCCTGGGCCTGACGTTCCTGGAGCGCGGTGGCCATATCGTCGAAGGACCGGCCGAGCTGGCCGAGCTCGTCCCGCCCGTAGGGGAGGCCGCTCCGGGCAGTGAGGTCCCCCGCCGCCAGGCGGCGGGTGGCCTGGACGAGGGACTTGACCTGCCGGAACACGAACAGTTCGGCTCCCAGAGCGGCGGCCGCCGTCACGAGCAAGGTCACCAGGGCCAGCTGGAACACGTTCTGGGTGAGCTAGCGCCGAACGCCTCCGAACAGCTCCAGACCGAATCCGGGGAGAACGGTGCGCAGTACGAGGGCGATCAGTCGCTCCCGAAGGGTCGAGAAGCGAGGTACCTTGGGGTGATGCTGCAAGATGCTGCAGGCGTTGCACCAGCACGGCTCTCTTTCTTGGTGATTGGGGGCCGAACGCTAGCGCAGGCCCAAGGGAGCAAGCGATAGGGAATTGGCGGGACGTCCCCATGGCCCGCTCGGGCTAGCCCCTCGTTCCCGAGGTTCGCCCTGCTTTCTTTCCCGGCGATCAGGCCTGGACGAGCTTCCAGATGCCGGCGGAATCGCTGAAGTACACGGCCGAATCGGGCCCTCGCTCCATGGAGAGCGGCGCCCCGGAATGCGTATAGACGACCACGTCACTGGTGATCGTCTTCCGGTCGGCGGAAAGCGAGACCTGCCAGATATCAGACGTGTTGTAGGCGCCGAAGAAGAAGGTCCCCTCGCTCTGCGGGATCCCGCACCCGACGCAAAAGGCCATGCCGACCGGAGCGATGGTGGGGGTGAACCACACCTGCGGCAGGACCGGCGAGGGGCCGTCCTGGTTCGTGTTCTGGGGGGGTGGGGGCGGCGTGGAGCACGTTTGACTGGGTCCCCACCCATCGTTGGCGCCCTTCGAGATGAAGTTCAGCTCGTCGTTGCACTCGGGCCCGTTCTCGGTCTCCCACAGATTCAGGGTGAGGGGGTCGAAGTTGAAGCCGTAGGAGTTTCGGACCCCGTACGCCCAGATCCGACTGCCCGGGAAGGGATTGTCCGGAGGGATGGCTCCGGAATCCGTCATGCGTAGGATCTTGCCCGCGTCGTTGGTGAGGTCCTGGGCATTGCGCTCGTCGTGTGCCTCTCCCTGGATCGCGTAGAGGCGGCGGCCCGGACCGAACAGGATCCTTCCCCCGTCGTGATAGTCGCCGGCCGTGGTGTCGCTCGACCAGATCACTCTGGGCCTTGTCCCGGTGCCGCCCGAGTCCCGGACGGAGATGATCTGATCCTTGAGCGACCCATTGACGTTCCGCGTGGCGTAGGCGTACACGAGGGGCCGAGCCGGGTATCTCGGGTGAATCGCCAGACCGAGCAGACCCTGCTCCCCGATGTGCGAAACGTTGGTGACCGTGAAGAACAACGTGTTCGACCCGTTCGAGGGGTCGTAGATCCGGATCTTC
>VAYC01000378.1:3303-4621 GCA_005885025.1 Actinomycetota bacterium
TAGTTCAGGCCGGTGACCACGGGGATGGCGCCGACTGCCGCCGGCGAGGAGAGAGGGCGGCCGGCCGCGCTCGGCGCGACCACCGCAGCCATCGCCAGTGAAGTCATGGCTGCTGCGAGGGCAACTCGGCTCTTCATGTCCGTGCATTCTCCCGGACCTCCGCGATTCCCGCATCCGGCCATGGTCTGGTCGTTCAGGTACCTTGGGAAGCCATGCGCGAAATAAACGGGGCACCCTCCTATCCACTCGAGCTCTCTGCAGATGACATGCGGTCCATGGGGGAGGCGGCTCTCGACCTGCTGATCCGGTTCATCGGGGACCTCCCCGCGTCTCCCGCCGTTGACCTGGACGGCGCGGATGAAGTTGTCGCCGCCCTCCGCCCGGGCCCGCAGGAGGACGGCCGGCCGCTGCCGGAGATCCTGGACGCCGTGCGGCGAGGCGCGGCCAAGGCCTTCAACACGACGGGTCCCGGCTATCTGGCCTTCATCCCGGGGGGTGGGCTGTACGCGGCCGCTCTGGCGGATTTCCTGGCCTGCGGGCTCAACCGGTTCGTGAACGTGTGGAACGCCGCTCCCGGGTTCGCCCAGATCGAATGGACGGTGATCCGGTGGCTCGACGATCTGTTCGGGTATCCGGCCGGGTCGGGCGGCATCCTCACGTCGGGAGGCTCGATGGCGAACCTCTCGGCGATCGTGACGGCCCGCCGGGCGCTCCTCGGCGAGGACTTCCAGGGTGGCACGCTCTACCTTTCCGCCCAGACCCACGCCTCGGTGGCCAAGGCCGCGATCCTGGCGGGGTTCGCGCAGTCATGCATCCGCACCGTTCCGACTTCTTCAGACCTGGCCCTCGATGTGGAGGCCCTTCGGGACATGGTGCAGAAAGACCGGGCCGACGGCCTGCGGCCCTTCCTGGTGGTGGCGAGCGCCGGGACGACCAACACCGGCAAGGTGGATCCGCTTGCCGACATCGGCGCCTTGGCTCGAGAAGAGAGGATGTGGCTCCACGTGGACGGGGCCTACGGGGGCTTCTTCCAGCTCACGAAAAGGGGACGCGCCCTGTTTCGGGCGATCGATACGGCGGACTCGATCACCCTCGATCCCCACAAGGGGATGTTCCTGCCGTACGGGACCGGCTGTCTGCTGGTTCGAGACCGCCGCCGCCTCCGCGAGGCGCACATGGTCGGCGCCGACTATCTGCAGGACCTTGCTCCTGAGGCCGGCATTCCGAACTTCGCGGACTACTCACCCGAGCTGTCTCGGGACTTCCGCGGCCTGCGCGTGTGGCTGCCGCTCATGTTGCATGGCGTCGAGGCCTTCAG
>VAYC01000380.1:0-3361 GCA_005885025.1 Actinomycetota bacterium
GGCCCACGATCATCGAGGAGTTGAACAGGACCTGGTTCAGGGCCAGGGCCGCCGGAAGCTGATCCCTCGACACCAAGTTGGGGACGGCCGCCGAGCGGCTCGGGGTGTTGACGCCGAAGATCGCCGCGGCAATGCCGGCGACGAGGTACAGGTACCAGAGGGGCGGGCGGCCGAGCAGAACGCCGACCAGCAGGAGCGCGCTGGTGGCGGCCAGGCCGAACTCCGTGACCAGGATGAGCGTTCGACGGTCCCGGCGATCGGCGATCGCTCCGCCGGCGATGGTGGAAACGATGAGCGGAGCCACCTCGACCAGCCCGATGAGGCCGACCGCGAGCGGAGACCGGGTCTGGAGGTAGACCTGGAAGGGGAGGGCGACCACCGTGATCTGGCGGCCCATGGTCGAGACCAGCTCTCGCAGGGGGGTCAGATCGACGGCGAGCCCGCGGACCATGGCACGGGTCCGGGCGAGGCGAGGGACCGTCTCGGGTGGTGGGGCTTCCGCCACGGTCGGGCACGATAGCAGCAGGCGGGGGCGCGCCCGGGGCTCGGTCGGGCCGGTGGCAGTAGAGTTGCTCGAACACCTCCCGTGCGCACACGGCCGATGAGTGAGGTCGAGGCGATGGACGATCCGCAACAGCTGTATGAGCAGCGAGAATCGGTGCAGATCCTCGACGTCCGCGAGCCCTACGAGTGGGAGGCGGGACACATCGCGGAGGCGGTGCACATCCCGCTCGGCCAGGTCATGTCCGGGGGCGAGCAGGGCCGGCTCGACCCGAACCGGCAGGTCGTCGTGGTGTGCAAGACGGGCAACCGCAGCGAGCTGGCCACGCTGATGCTCCAGGCGCGTGGCTACAAGGCTGAGAACTTCGAAGGAGGCACCGAACGGTGGGCGGCCGCCGGCTTGCCGCTGGTCGCCCAGGACGGCAGCCCCGGCCAGGTGGCCTGAGGGCAGGGATCAGCCGGGATCAGATGACATGGGCGGCCTGCCCGTCGTCGACCTCGACGTTCTCCTTCAATCCGGCTCGGAGGGCGGCGAGGAACGCGGACCATTCCTCCTCGCTCATCGTGAGCGTCCCGCAGTAGGCGAGCCGATCACCCGTCCCCGCAGCGAGGTTCACGGTGACCTGGGGCTCGTTCCCCCTGAGCCGGGCCGGGTACCGGCCGAGCACGACGAACTTGAATCGCCGTCCATTTTCCATGGCTGCCTCCTGTCGGCGGGCGTGGACCGTGCCGCTCGCGGCGAAGTGAGACCGCCCGAACGTGCTTCATACCCGAACCTCGCGGGTAGAACACCGCGGGGAGGTGATCGACATGGCCACCCAGAAGCAGGTTCGAGCAGCTCGTCGAAACATCAAGCGAGCCCAGAAGGCGGCTCGATCGAAGAGGACCATCGCCCATCTGCCGAAGTCGGTGAGGACGGATCTCGGTCGCCAGGCGGCCAAGAGCCGCCGGCGCGGCGGAAAGCCCGGACGGGCCCTGGAGGACCGGACGCGCCAGGACCTCTACGAGGTGGCGAAGCGCCGGAACATCAAGGGTCGCTCCCGGATGGGGAAGTGGGACCTGATCCAGGCGCTGCGCAAGGCCGGATAGGCAAGTCCACAGGACACCGGGTCGTCATCGTCGGCGGGGGGTTCGGAGGTCTGTCCTGTGCCCGGGCGTTGGAAGGCCAACCCGCGCAGGTCTTGTTGCTGGACCGGCACAACTACCACCTGTTCACTCCGCTCCTGTACCAGGTCGCCACGTCGCTGCTGAATCCCTCGGACATCGCCTATCCGTTCCGTGCGGTGTTCCGCCGCTCCCGCAACGTCCGGTTCCGCCAGGCTGCCGTGACCGGCGTGGATCTAAAGCGCAGGGTCGTGCGCACCCACGACGGGGGGGACGTCCCGTACGACACGCTCGTCCTGGCCACGGGGAGCGAGAACGACTACTTCGCCAACGAGGAGCTGGCCGCGCACACCCTCGGCATGAAGACGCTGTCCGAGGCGATGCGTCTGCGCAATCACGTCTTGGCGTGCCTGGAGATCGCGGCCCGGGCGGCATCGGATGAGGAGCGACGGGAGTGGCTGACCTTCGTCATCGCCGGGGGTGGGCCGACCGGGGTCGAGTACGCGGGGGCCCTGGCCGAGCTGCTCCGGATGGTCCTGGGGCGGGACTACCCTGAGCTCCGGCCCGAGCAGGCCCGGATCGTGGTGGTGGAGGGCCTGGACCGCTTGCTCGGCGCCTTCCACCAGCGGTTGGGTGCCTACGCCGCGAGGGCGCTGCGTGACCGGGGGGTGGAGGTTCGCACATCAACGCTGGTGGAGAAGGCCACGGACGAGGCCGTAGTCGTGTCCCGCGGCGAGGAGATCCGAACGAGGACGGTGGTGTGGAGCGCGGGGGTGCGGCCTGCGGATCCCCTTTCACACCACGAGGTCAGGCGGAGCCGCCGGCGCCGGCTGGAGGTCGACGAGCGCCTCCGTCTGACCGGACACGCCGACGTGTTCGTGATCGGCGACGCTGCCTCGGTCAGCGGAAACGGGGGGGAGCTGCCCATGCTGTCGCCGCCCGCCACGCTACGTGGCCCGGGCGATCGTCCGCCGCCTTGGTGCAGACCCCGATCCGAAGCCGTTCCGGTACCTGGACAAGGGCACGATGGCCACGATCGGGCGGCGGGCGGCGGTGGCCGACGTCCACGGGTTCAAGCTGGCGGGAACGATCGGGTGGCTCGCGTGGTTGCTGGTTCACATCTATTACCTGATCGGCTTCCGCAACCGGGCGGTGGTCCTGGCTTCATGGGGTTGGGATTACCTGCGCCGCGACCGCCCGATCCGGCTGATCCTGCGCAGCGAGGCGGATCGGGTGGCGGCCTCGGTCGAGCCCGAGCCGCGAGAGGATTCGGCGGATGGCTAGGGGTGAGACGCAGCCGGGGGGCGGTTGCGCCCCTGCCGCGGGGAAGTGCATCCTAGGGCCCTTTCGGGGGAGGGACGCATGACGGTGGTGACGGCTCGGACTCCGTTCGACATGGCAACGGTGCAACGCGGCGCGCGGCTGCGGCGCTCACCTTTCTACGAGGCCACCCAGCGGTACGGGCCGAAGGGCTTCACCGTCTACAACCACACGCTGTTCCCTATCAACTTCGACGACTTCGAGGCGGAGTACTGGCACCTGCTGAACCACGTCACGTTGTGGGACGTGGCGGTTGAACGTAACGTGGAGGTCACGGGGCCCGACGGGTTCCGGTTCGCCCAGCTCCTGACGTGCCGCGACCTTTCGAAGTGCGCGGTCGGGCAGGGCAAGTATGTCCTCATCACCGCCCCCGATGGGGGGATCGTCAACGATCCGGTGATGCTTCGGCTCGACGAGAACACGTTCTGGTTCGCCC
>VAYC01000380.1:3397-4019 GCA_005885025.1 Actinomycetota bacterium
GCCGGACTGCACGTGCGCCTCTCGGAGGCCGAGGCCTACCCGCTCCAGCTCCAGGGTCCGAAGTCGAAGGACGTCGTCCGCGACCTCTTCGGTCCCGACATCCTGGAGCTCAAGTACTACTGGTTCTCCCGGCGAGACCTGGACGGCATCCCGGTCATCGTGACCCGCACGGGGTGGACCTCGGAGGTCGGGTACGAGGTCTACCTGCTGGACGCCGCGAGGGGCGACGATCTGTGGGAGCGCATCATGGCGGCGGGCCTTCCGTACGACATCCGCCCCACCGGCCCGTCGGACATCCGCCGCATCGAGGGCGGCATCTTCAACTGGGGTGCGGACATGGACTACCGCACCAACCCCTTCGAGCTCGGCCTGGACCGGCTGGTCGACCTGGACATGAAGGCCGATTTCACGGGGAAGGTGGCCCTCCGCCGGATCAAGGCCGAGGGCGTCAAGCGGCACATCGCGGGCGTCGACATCGCCGGCGAGCCCCTTGGATTCAACGAGACGAAGTGGACGGTCCATGCCGACGGCACGGAGGTCGGGCGGGTAACCTCGGCCATTTACTCGCCGCGGCTGGAGAAGAACATCGGGTACGCGTGGGTCCCCGTGGAGCTGTCTCGGA
>VAYC01000380.1:4174-6296 GCA_005885025.1 Actinomycetota bacterium
AAGGCCACCAAGGCGGATCGGGAGGAACTTCGGAAGATCGGCGTCATGCTCGACCAGTGCTGGGACCTGCTCCATCAGCGGCGGGCCCGGCGCTCGGCGGGCATGGACCCTGACGAGGCCACGGTCCGCGACGAGAAGACCGTCGAGGGCTACGTGGACTGACCGCTCCGGCCGGCTCAGTCCCCGCGCAGCCGGGAAGCCAGGTTGGCCAGCATGGCGAGCGCGGTGGCCGGCTCCTCGCTGATCATCTTCTTGACGTCGTCGCGGTGCAGGACCAGGCAGCGGACCGGTGTGTCGGCGACGACGCTGGCCGATCGAGGGCGCCGATCGAGCACGGCCACCTCACCGAAGTACTCGCCCGGGCCGATGCGGGCGACCGTTCGCCCGCCCCGAACGACGCGAGCAGAGCCCTCCAACAGGACGAACAGGGTGTCGCCGCGCTGCCCCTGTTCGACGAGACGCTTCCCCTGCGGAAACTCGTAGTCGAGCGTTCCCTGGGTCAGCCGCTTGAGCTGCCGCTGGGACAGCCCCGCGAAGAGCGGAACCTTCCCCAACGCGCTGGTCCGCCGGTCTGCCATGGCCCCCCTCGATGCCGACAACCCACCGCTGCGCCCGGATTGTATCCAGGACCTAGTGAGGGACGTGCGGCCCAGTGACGGTCTCGAGGCCGGAGGCCACGTTGCGGAGCTGGCCCTGGCTCAGCCGCCCGGTGAAGTGTTCCCGGATCCCTCGGAGGTGGGTGATCGCGGCCTTCCGCAGCTGCCGGAGCCCCTCATCGGTGAGCGACGCCAGGGCCACCCGGGCGTCCTGGGAGTCGGCCCGGCGCTCCACCAGCCCCTTCGCCTCCAGCCGGTCGACCAGCCGGGTCACCCCGCTCGGAGAGAGCATGACCCGCTCGGCCAGGTCGCTCATGCGCAGGGAGCGGCCGGGGGCCCGGGCCAGCCTCAGGAGGACGTCGTACGCGGCGAGTGGGAGGCCGTGCCCCTCGCGCAGCTCCCGGTCGAGCGTCCGGATCACCTGGTGGTAGGTGTGCAGGAGGGCCTGCCAGGCGCGCAGCTCGCTGTCCGAGAGCCGGTCTGAGGCCACGGGCGCAAGCGTAGCAGGGAGAAACTTGCGTGCGCAAGGACTTCGGTGGTATTGTTTGCGCGCGCAAATACCAGGAAGGGAACGGACGATGGGCGTTCCGCTGATCGGCTTGAACGTCTCGACCTCGGCCGTCCCGGGGGCAACCCCGGTGGCCGACGCCCGGAGGGCTGAGGAGCTCGGGTTCGATTTCGTGTCCGCCTCCGACCACCTCCACGGCGAGTCCCCGACCCACGAGACCTGGACGATGCTCTCCTGGATCGCCGCGAACACCTCGCGCATCCGGGTGGCCACCCGGGTGCTCGCGGTGCCGTACCGGCACCCGCCTGTGCTGGCCAAGATGGCCGAGACCTTCGACCGGCTCTCCGGCGGGAGGCTGATCCTGGGCCTGGGCGGCGGCTATTCGGACGAGGAGTTCCGGGCGTTCGGGCTCGGCGTCCGGCGGCCGGGGGAGAAGGTCGCCGGGCTCGAGGAGGCCATCCGCATCATCCGGGCCCTGTGGGCCGAGCCGAGCGTGACATTCCAGGGTCGTCTGTATCGCACCGACGCCGCCCGGATCGAGCCGAAGTCCGACCACCCGATCCCCATCTGGCTCGGCACGTATGGCGACCGCGCCCTCGAAGTCACCGGGCGGCTGGCGGACGGGTGGATCCCGTCGCTCGGGTTCGCCCCGCCGGAACAGGCCCTGGCCATGCGGGAGCGCGTCCTGGCGGCCGCCCGCCGGGCGGGGCGGGACCCGGAAGAGATCACCTGCGTCTACAACGTCGAGGTCCGGGTGGACGAACGCGCCCGGGCGGCGCCGTCGGTGGTGGCGGGGCCGCCCGACGAGGTGGCCGGCCGGTTGACCGAGTTCCTCCGGAGCGGGTTCGACGCTCTGAACCTCATCCCGTCGGGCCCCGGTCACGACGAGCAGGCCGAACGCCTGGCCGTGGATGTGCTCCCCGCGGTCCGAGCGGGTTGAGGTGTGCCTGGATCGTGTCGGCCGTCGACATCGTGCCGGCGCCGGCCATGGTTCCCACGGTGAGGCGAGGCTACGGGG
>VAYC01000064.1 GCA_005885025.1 Actinomycetota bacterium
CAGGCGCGATCTCCAACGGTCGCTGGTGGCCGAGGGCGAGCCCGTTCGCGTGTACGTCCCCTACGGAACGCAGTGGTACCCGTACCTGACCAGGCGACTTGCCGAGCGACCAGCTAACGTGTGGTTCTTCCTGTCGAATCTGTTCGCGCGAGGGGGTTGAGAACGAGTGGCCGATCGAACCGTGGCCTTCCTGGGCGGAGGCCGGATGGGCGAGGCGTTGGTGTGGGGCTTGATCCGGTCCGGAGGTCGGACCCGTGAGGAGCTGATGGTGACGTGCCGGCGCGAGGAACGGGCCCGGGACCTGGCCGAGCGGCTCGGCGTGGCGACCACCCTCTCCAACCCCGAGGCGGTGAAGTCGGCGCCCACGCTCGTGCTCACGGTGAAACCCCAGGACATGGAGACGCTGCTCGGCCAGATCCAGCACTACCTCAGCCCGCAGCATCTGGTGATCACGTTCGCCGCCGGCATCAGGACCTCGTTCATCGAGCGGTTCTCGCCCAAGGGAATGCCGGTGGTGCGGGTCATGTCGAACGTGCCGGTGCTGGTCGACGAGGCGATGTCGGTCATCTCACCCGGCTCGCACGCCGGGGACAAGCACCTGGCAGTGGCCGAGGAGCTGCTGTCCACGGTCGGCAAGGTCATCCGGCTCCCCGAGAAGCACCAGGACGCGGTGACGGCGACCAGCGGCTCGGGGCCCGCCTACTTCTTCCTTCTGGCCGAGGCCATGATCGAGGCCTGCATCCTGCTCGGCCTGCCCCGCAACGTCGGCACCGAGCTGATCATCCAGACGATGCTCGGATCGGCGAAGATGCTCCGTGACACCAGCCTGCACCCGGTGGAGCTCCGGGAGATGGTGACATCGCCCGGGGGGACGACCATCATGGCCATCCGGCACCTGGAGCAGGCCGGCGTGCGAGCGGCGTTCCTCAACGCAATCGACGCGGCGTGCCGGCGGAGCGCCGAGTTGGCCATCGGGCACGAGCCCGAAGATGAACCGAAATAGGGAGGAGACCAGAGCATGGGGAGAGGGGATCGACACAAGGTCAGGTGGGCCCATGACCGGGAGCGGAAGAAGAAGGCCCGGGAGGCTCGTAACGTGAAGCCGCAGGGAACGGCGAGGAAGCCCGCGAAGAGGAAGTGAGGAAGCGATGTTTCCGCTATCGAAGGGCCGAGTCACCAGGCAGGCCCACGTCGGCTTACCCGAGGGAACGTTCGAAGAGGAGCACGGTCGGGAGGCCTTCGACGGCCGCGCCTCGCACCTCTACCGGTCCCACCCTCCCACGGCCTGGATCAGGATCGAGGGGCCGCTCCGGCCGCGGGCCTACGACCTGACGGGACTGAAACCGCCCGACCAAGCCGACGCCGCGGGTGAATGGCAACGCATCCTCAGCAACGAGGACGTGTCGATCTTCGTCTCGAAGCGAACGGAGCCGATGCCCTACTACCTGCGCGACTCCGACGGTGACCTTTGCTACTTCGTCCACCGGGGAACCGGCAAACTGGAGACCGACTACGGCCCCCTGCGATACCGGGAGGGCGACTTCCTGACTCTGCCCAAAGGGACGACGCACAGGATGGTGCCCGAAAACAGCGAGACCTTTCTGTACGTCGTGGAAGGCCGCGGCGAGTACCACCTGCCCGAGAAGGGAATCCTGGGCCGCCACGCGCTCTTCGATCCCGGAGTCCTTGAGACGCCCGACCCACAGCCCCACGACGAGCAGGGCGAGTTCGAGGTTCGGGTCAAGCGCGATGGCCAGTACACCACGCTCACCTATCCCTTCCATCCCCTGGACGTGGTCGGGTGGCAGGGCGACCTGTGTCCGACCCGGCTCAACAAGGAGGACTTCCGTCCGATCGTCTCGCCCCGGTATCACCTGCCGCCGTCGGTCCACGCGGTGTGGAAGTCCGACGGGTTCGAGGTCGGGCTGTTCGCACCCCGGCCCACCGAGACCGGCGATCCCACGGCATTGCGGGTGCCCTTCTTCCACTCGAACATCGACAAGGACGAGGTCCTCTTCTACCACCAGGGCCAGTTCTTCTCGCGGGCGGGGATCGGCGAGGGGTTCATCACCCATCACCCGCAGGGGCTGCAGCACGGGCCGCAGGCCGCCGCCATCGAGGCCTCCAAGACCAAGGAGTTCGCCGACGAGTACGCCGTGATGGTCGAGTCCGACAGGCCCTTCGAGCGGGACGATGCCCTGGCGACCGTGGAGGTCGAGGGCTACGCAACGTCGTGGGCCCGCGGGATGGGCCTGATCGACTAGAGGAAGTCAGGCTGCCTGGCCCACCGGGGGGGCGCCGACCGGATTCCGAAGGACGCCGATCCCCTCCGCCTCCAGCTCGACCACCGACCCGGCTTCGAGTTGCAGACCGAGGTCCAGCGCGCAGCCTCCCTGGAACGTCCCGGAGCCCACGATGTCACCCGGGTAGAGCGTCTGGGATCTCGACAGCTCGGCGATCAGGTCCGGGAAAGTCCCCAGGGCCAGGCCGAGGCTGCCCATCGACCACACTTCACCGTCGACGCGAGCTATCAGCCGGCCGCGCGTGGGATCGAACTCGTCGGCCGTGACGATGCAGGGGCCCAGCGACGTGGCGAAGCGCTCGATGCGAGCGCGCGGGCCACGTCCTCCCTTTCCCTCCTCCGCGTGTGCCGACCAGTCGTTCATGAGCGTGTAGCCGAACACGACGCCCGCGGCCTGTTCGGAAGAGAGGTCTCGGGCCGGCCGACCGATCACACAGGCCACCTCGAGGTGGTAGTCCAATTGCTCGGCCATGGGTGGCCAGGGGACATGATCGTCGGGGCCGAGGATGAAGCGGCGCTCCAAGAGCGAAATGGGGATGACGGGCGCCAGGAGACGGGGCTTCGCTACTCGGCATTCCCCCAGGTATTCGGGATGGACAAGGGCCTCGCGGGCCGCGTCGAGGGTCGTGCCGCCGCATCGGGCAATGAGTGTTTCCATCGTGGTGGGGAACGCAGGGTGACCCACCGCATCGGGCAGGTCGACCACTGCTCGTCCCACCCACGCACCGAGGCGCCGCGCGCCCCCCCGGTCGTAGGTCACGAGCCGCATGGTAGGGAGCCGGATGATACCCCCGGCCCATGGCGAATCCTCGGAGGCTCGTGGGGAAATCTAGGATGGTCGAAGCGTGCCGATGACAGACGCGATGAACGAACCGGTTCCGCCGAGACCCGATACCGGCTCGGCCGCAGGCGAGCTGCCCCCGCAGCGACCCGACGCGGGACCGAGCGGGAGAGGAGCCGCTCCTCCACCAGCCACCTGGAAGCCGATCGAGGCGCTCCCCGTGGGGCTGATCGCCCTCGGAGTGACGGCCATCGCGGGGGCGGTCGCGGCCGCCTTCTTCCCGAGCGTGATTTCGCGGGGCGCGGGCGGAGCGGTGCGGGAGAGCCCGGCCTTCTTCACCCTTGCCAGCTTCATCCAGGAGGCCGCTCTGGGAGGGGCAGTCGCGCTCTGGATCCTGTTCGTGAACCACGGCCGGCTGGCCTCGCTCGGGCTCCCGCCCCGGCGCGCCTGGACCGATGTCCTGGTCGGGGTGGTGGCGGGCGTCGCCATGGTGTTCATGGCGGGCATCGTGCTGGAGGTCGTCCACTCGATCGCCCGAGCTCTGCTCGGCCACAACGTGTCCAACCCCGAGCAGGTGCCCAGCGACGTCAAGGGTGCCTACCTGGCCGTGAGCGGGGTCGTGGTCGTCGCGCTCGCGCCGCTCGCCGAAGAGGCGTTCTTCCGAGGTTTCCTCTACAAGGGACTGCGGCGGCGATTTTCCGTGTGGCCGGCGGCGCTGATCTCGGCGTCGTTCTTCGGGCTGGTGCACTTCGCCGGCCTCGATTTCCTGCTGATCATCCCTTCCCTGATCGTGGTGGGCGTGGTCCTGGCCCTGGTCTACGAGCGCCAGCAGAGCCTGATGGCCTCGGTAGCCGCGCACGCCACGTTCAACCTGATCGGGTTCCTGTTCATCGCGTTCGGACGGTGAGCCTCAGGCCGGGCCAGCCCCGAATCTCTCGACGAGCCACACCACCGCGAACCGCACCAGCGGCCCCGCCTCGAACAGGACAGAGTCTGCTTCGCCGACCTTGCCCCGCCTGCCGAAGCCGGCCTGAAGGGCAGCGTCGCCGATCGCCTCGAATGGGTCGACGCCTCCGGGAACGTGGGGCTCGTAGGGGAAGGCGCCGACCGATGAGGTGTCGAAGTCCCGGATCGTTCGCCACGCCACAAGGCCAGCTTCCCGGATCGGGAACTCGAAGGTGACCTCGCGTCGCAGCGGCGATTCCACCAGCGACTCGGCGTGATGCAGGATCGTCAGCGTCTCGAGGGGCGCGCCCAGCATGAGGACCTGACCGTCGGCCTCGACCAATTTCGCCAGCGGCGAGCCGCGGCCCTGCGGCTGCTCCCAAGGCTGGTCGGCGGTGAGCCACTCGGCCCGCGGTCCGAGCGCAGCCATGCGGAAGACGTGACCAGTGCTGACCCTTGCCCCGGGCCAGGTCCGGATCCGTTCGGGGATCCGGCCCATCTCGGGATCCGCGGCCGTCAGATCCGGGTCAAAGGGAGGGAGTTCGGTCCGATAGGCCTGTTGCCACTCTCGGGGCCATTTCTGGAGGTGGTAGGGGTCGTCTTCCCAGCCCACGTATGCCATGAGCGTGCCGTCGGGCCCCAACGCTTCGAGGAGCGATTCGACGACGGTCTGGGATCCGCCGACGACCCATCCGAGCGCGCTCATTCGAGTGTGGACCATCAGGATCACGCCCGGGCGAACCCCGAGGGCGCGCAGCCCCCGCACGATGGTGGAGCGCGTGACCGGCCGTTTCCTCTGGACGATGTCCTGCTCGGGCACGGAATCATCGTAGAGGGCGATCCCGCCCCGTGGACCGGCGACTGGAGCGCGTGCTTTACTCGCCCTCACCGAAGGCGGGTGCGAGGGGGGCCGGGCGGAACCGGCGCGGCGAGGAGGTCCGGGGAATGCCGTTGTTTCCCAGCAAGGAATGGCTGGATGCCTACGCAGAGGGGATCAACGGCAGCACCGACTATCGGGACGCCGCCGCGACGTGGGAAGGGGACATGGCCTACGTCTTCGAGCCCGAGCCGGACAAGGGCGTTCCGGAGGAGATCTGGGTATGGCTGGATCTTTGGCACGGCGATTGCCGCGGCGTGAAATACGACCTCTCTCCTGAGGAGGGCGGGAAGTCCAAGTTCATCATCCGTGCCCCGTACAGCCGCTGGAAGGAAGTCATCAAGAAGGAGCTCGATCCGGTGAAGGCGATGATGCAAGGCAAGTTGAAGTTGAAGGGTGACCTGCCCACGATCTTGCGCCACGTCAAAGCGGCCACCGAGCTCGTGAACGTCGCGGCGAGCGTGCCGACCGAGTTCGTCGACGAGACGGCACGGTAGGGGACAGTCGGAGGTCGAGCGTGAAAGCCGTGGTGTACGAAGACGTCGGGACGATCCGGGTCGGTGACGTCCCTGATCCCGTGATCGAGGACGCTCGTGACGCCATCGTGCGCGTCACCAGGGCCGCCATCTGCGGCTCAGACCTGCACTTCTACCACGGCAAGGCGCCGCTGGGGCCGGGCGACACGATGGGGCACGAGGCCGCCGGAGTGATCGAAGCCGTGGGGCCCGAAGTGGAGCGGTTCGAGGTGGGAGACCGAGTGGTGGTCGCCTTCGACATCGTGTGTGGGCACTGCTGGTTCTGTTTGCACGGCCAGACCTCCTTGTGTGACGACTTCCGCGTCCTCGGGATCGGCACCTTCGGAGGCGAACTCGGGGGAGCGCAGGCGGAACATGTCCGCGTCCCGTACGCCGATGTCAACCTGCTGGCGATCCCGGAGGGGATGGAGGACGAACGTGCGCTGTTCGTGGGCGACAATCTCACCACCGGGTACTACGGCGCGGCCATCGCGGGCATCCAACCGGGGGACTCGGTGGCGGTGGTGGGGGCGGGGTCGGTCGGCTTCTTCTGTGTGCAGTCCGCCGCGCTGCAGGGGGCGAAGGAAGTGATCGCCCTCGACCTGGAGGCCGACCGGCTGGCGCTGGCCGAAAAGGTCGGGGCCACCGCCATCAATGTGAAGGAGCGCAACCCGCAGATGGCGGTGTCAGAGCTGACCGAAGGACGAGGGGCCGACGTGGTGATCGAGGCGGTCGGCAGCCGGCCCGCCTTCGAGACGGCCGTCGAGATCGTGCGCAGGGGTGGGGCCATCTCGGTGGTGGGGATGTACGTCTCCGAGACACTCGAGATCCCTTTGGGCTTCTACTGGAGCCGCGCGCTGCGGATCCAGTTCGCGGGCGTCTGTCCCATCCACTCCTGGTGGGAGCGGGCCATGAAGGCGGTGCAGGCCGGCACGATCGATCCGCTGCCGATCATCTCGCACGTCCTTCCGCTCTCGGAGGCCGTACGGGGCTACGAGCTGTTCGACTCCCGGCAGGCGACGAAGGTGGTGCTGAAGACCTGATGGCGGCGAGCGTCCAATTCCAGGGCGGGGAGCCCAACGGCCTGGCGGCGATGCTCGGCGCCGTCATCCAGGGGAACCTCCTGGCCCATCCTGAGTTGGAGCGCCTGCTGGCGAAGCCGGCAACATACGCCATCGTGGCGCCTGACGTGGATGTGGCGGTGTCGATCCGGCTCTCGCCGGGCACCGTAGCCGTTCGAAACGGCGTGGTGGGGAGGCCGCAGGTCGTGGTCACGGCCGACTCGGAGACGCTCGCCGGCATGTCGGCCGTGCCGCTGAAATTCGGGCTGCCGGACCCCAGGACCAAGGAGGGCCGGGACGTCAACCGCAAGCTGCTCAGGGGGCAGCTCAAGGTGAAGGGGCTGGTCAGGCACCCGGGGAAGCTGGCCCGGCTGAACAAGCTGCTCAGGGTGGCGTGAGAGGAGGAGCGGGACGTGGCGCGAGGAATCCCATCCGAGGTCATCCATCATTTCCAGCGCGTGCCGCTCTTCGAATCGGTGTCGAAGAAGGGCATCCGGGAGATCGTGTCCGCGGCCACCGAGGTCGACCTGCCGGCTGGCACACCCCTCGTGTCACAAGGGGAGCACGGCAGGGAGCTGTACGTGATCCTGCGGGGCACGGCGGACGTGAAGGTTGACGGACGCAAGGTGTCCGAGCTCACGCCCGGGGACTTCTTCGGGGAGCTGGCCTTCCTCCACCCGGCCCCCCGGTCCGCCACGGTCACTGCCCGAACCGACATGCGCGTGATGGTCCTGGACTCGCGGGCGATGGACGTGATCGTGGAGCGGGAGCCGGTGGTCGCCAAACGGCTCATGGAGGCCATGGCCAAGCGGATACGGGCAACCGAGGGCCGGTAGCGACAGCTCGGCGCGATCCGCGGCGGGTACCCTACGGAACGTGGACCCATCGGGGCTGGCCCAGAAGGTTCTGGCAGGGGACCGGCGGGCGGTGGCCCGAGCCATCTCCATGGTCGAGGATGGCTCGAGCGAGCTCCCTGCGCTCTCCGAGGCCATCTATCCCAAGACCGGGCGGGCCTACACGGTCGGGCTGACCGGTTCCCCCGGGGTCGGGAAGTCCTCGCTGGCCGAGCAGCTCCTGCGGACGGCCCGAGCGCGAGACCAGACCGTGGCGGTGCTGGCCATCGACCCGACGTCTCCGTTCACCGGCGGGGCGCTCCTGGGTGACCGACTGCGGATGCAGGTTCACGCCACCGATCCTTCGGTGTTCATCCGCTCCATGGCCACGCGAGGCCACCTCGGCGGGATGGCTCTGGCCGCGCCGGAAGCCATCCGGATCCTCGACGCCTCGGGCAAGGACCTCGTCATCGTGGAGACGGTCGGGGTGGGGCAGGCCGAAGTGGAGGTGGCCACGGCCACCGACACTACGCTGGTGGTCGTGGCGCCCGGATGGGGCGACTACGTGCAGGTGGCCAAGGCGGGGATCCTGGAGATCGCCGACGTGTTCGTGGTGAACAAAGCCGACCGGGAAGGGGCGGGCGACGCCGCGCGCGACCTCAAGAGCATGCTGCGCATGGGGCCGAAGATGGACTGGACGCCGCCCGTGGTGAAGACGTCCACGGTCACGGCCGAGGGCGTCGACGAGCTGTGGGAGGCCATCGACCAGCACCGCAAGCATCAAGAGTCACGCGGATCCTGGAAGAGGTCAAGAGCATGGTCGCCTTCCGCCTGCGCGAGCGAGCCACCGACGCGCTGGACGTGGACGTCGGGTTGGCGGAAGAGGTCGCCACCCGGGCCCTCGACCCGTATCGGGCTGCTGAGATACTGCTTCAGAGGGTGGCGCGGGACCAGGTCGCGCTGGGAGAGGCCGATGGCTAGGGACGAACTCGAACGGTGGAGGGAGCACTACCGGCAGGCCGGTGAGCGCGACGCCGACTTCCAGACGCTCTCCGGGGAGCCGCTCGAGCCGCTCTACACGCCCGAGGACGTGAAGGATCTCGAATACGACCGCGACCTCGGCTATCCGGGCCACTACCCGATGACCCGGGGCGTGTACCACACCATGTACCGGGGCCGGCCCTGGACCATGCGGCAGTTCGCGGGGTTCGGCTCGGCGGCAGAGACGAACGCCCGGTACAAGTTCCTGCTCAAGCAGGGGCAGGGCGGTCTGTCGGTGGCCTTCGACATGCCGACGTTGATGGGCCGCGATTCCGACGATCCACGCTCCGAGGGAGAGGTGGGGCGCTGCGGGGTGGCTACGGACTCGCTGGCCGAGCAGCTCCTGCGGACGGCGCGAGCGCGAGACCAGACCGTGGCGGTCCTGGCCATCGACCCGACCTCTCCGTTCACCGGCGGGGCGCTCCTGGGTGACCGACTGCGGATGCAGGTTCACGCCACCGATCCTTCGGTGTTCATCCGCTCCATGGCCACGCGAGGCCACCTCGGCGGGATGGCTCTGGCCGCGCCGGAAGCCATCCGGATCCTCGACGCCTCGGGCAAGGACCTCGTCATCGTGGAGACGGTCGGGG
>VAYC01000381.1 GCA_005885025.1 Actinomycetota bacterium
GGCTGACCAGCGTGACGATCCCGGGTACCTCGCCGCGCTCGACATAGCCGACCATGACGTCGTGCACGCGGTTGAGCCGCGCCTTGGATAATCCGCCGGTACTCACGTGCGCTGTGGCTTGGGCGCGTCGAGAAACTCGAAGTACATGTTGAGATCGTTCAAGTTCGCGTAGCCGGATGGCAAAGGTGTCATCGACCCCCCGTGAGTTTCGTTCCGGGCATGCTTCCCGTTCGAACGTCGAAACCGGGACTGCGTGGAGGTGAGGGGATTTGAACCCCTGACCTCTGCCGTGCGAAGGCAGCGCTCTACCGGGCTGAGCTACACCCCCAATTCGGCCCAGCGTAACAGAGCCCTTCGCGCCGGCCGCCGCTTTTGACCTCGCCCTACCGGGTAAGAGAGCATGCTAGGGATGGATGGCCACAGGCTGACCCGCTCGGAAACCGACAAGCGGATCGCCGGGGTGTGCGGCGGCCTCGGTGAGTACTTCGGGATCGACCCGATCCTCATTCGTGTGGCGTTCGTACTGCTCGCTTTGATGGGGCCGGGCCTCATCGCCTACATCGTGCTCTGGATCGTGATGCCGAAGGGCCAGCCGGGCGTCGCCCCAGCGGCTCACCCCCGAGCAAGGGTGTCGCCCGCCCTGCACATCGCGGAGGAACGATTCGCTCGGGGCGAGATCTCCGCCGAGGAGCTGGCCCAGATCAGGACCGACCTGACGAGGAGCGCGTAACCATGTTCTGGTGGTGGGGCAGCGGGTGGGGCTGGGTCGGCGGGCTGGTCTTCGGGCTGTTCTGGATCGCGGTCATCGTCGTGGCCGTCCTGCTGCTCCGCCAGGAGATGCCGCATCTCGAGCGGCGGTTCGGCTCATCCCCCGCCCTGCGCGTGCTCGAGGAGCGCTACGCGCGCGGTGAGATCTCTCGGGAAGAGTTCCTGGATCGGCGCCGGGTCCTGCTCCAGCCGGTCGGTCCCCCCTCCTATCCCCCGCCCGAGGGGGGCACTGGGGCCGACCCGACGCAGCCGATCCCGCCCGCACCTCCTTTCGGGCGGTCAAGGCCGAACGCCGCCGCACCCTCGCTCTCCTGCGAACGCTCGACGACTCGGAGTTCGACGAGCCGACGGCCCTCCCCGGTTGGCGAGTGCGCGAGGTCGCGGCGCACCTCGTGACGTTGGACAAGGCGACGGTGCTGGGGGCCAACCTCCTCGTGGTCTTCGCGAGCATGGCGCGGATCGAGCGATGGAACGAGCGGCAGGTCCCGAAGTGGGCGAATCGGCCGGTGCCGGAACTCCTGATCGGACTCGATCGATGGGGACGCCGCCTGGCCGGCTTATACCGGGCGATCCCCGAGCCTCTATACGGAGTGAGGGTTCCCACCTACCTGGGCCGGGCGCCTCTGGGGATGCTGATGTGGTCCCGGGCCTACGACGAGTGGGTCCACCGCCAGGACATCCGCCGCTCGCTCGGCATGCCGGACGAGGAGGTCGACCTGGTTCCCGCCGCCGAATACGTCCTGACGGCGATCGGGATCGACGCCCTCCCGACGCTTCGAGGGCGGAGCGGCCGTATCGTCCTGTCGCTGGAGGACCTTCCCCTCCCTGCGTGGCGATTCGATCTGGGGGCAGGACAGTCTGGGCCGGAGGAGCCAGGCGAGCCGGCGGACGCGCGGATATCGGTCTCGGCTCCGGCGTTCGTCATGGCCGCCGCCGGGCGGGGCTCGTTCGACGCGCTCCTGGCGGACGGAAGGGTGTCCATCGAAGGGGACGAGGCGGTGGGCCGGGAATTCCTGCGGGTGGTGCGGATCCTCTAGCCGGGTGCGGTCCTCACGGGGAGGCTGCCGGGGGATCGCCCTGGACCAGCCTGGTGTGGCGCTCCAGCGCGTCTTGGAGATTCCGCTGGACCAGAGCCACCGACAGATCGCCTCGAGTCCGCTCCATGATCGAACGTGCCACGTCGGTGGAGCGCCGGAGGTGGCCGGTGATGGCGTCGGGGAAGTCCATCGACACGAGCAGGTAGTACATGTCCTCCATCACCGAGAGGATGCGTTCGCTTTCCTGCACGTGCCCTTGCCGGAGGAGATCGAGGATGGCTCGGCGGCCCTCGCCGATCGACTCCGCCATGCCGTTCAGGTAAGGAGGGAGCTCCACTCCGAGGTCCTCCGGCGCGGGGATGTCCGAGCCGGTCACCACCGCCTCCGTCAGGCGGGCCTCGGCGTATTCCTTTTGGGCGTCCTGGAGGAACCCGGCGAAGTAGACGTCGGGATGGTCATCGCGAACCGCAGCCCGGCCCCCCTCGATGGCCTCCCGCGACTCGTCCATGAGCCGGTGGGCCTGATCCAGCTCCCCGCGGTGGATGGCGCGGATGGCGTTGGCCGAGGCTCGGATGGATCGGCGGGCCGCTCCGAGGGCCTTCTCCCGTGCCGCCGTGGTCTGCTCGAACCGCCGCTGGAAGTGGTCGGCCAGCGAAGG
>VAYC01000065.1 GCA_005885025.1 Actinomycetota bacterium
GTTCCTGCGCTACTTCCTGTGGCTTGGAGCGTTCGGGTTCGGCGGGCCGATCGCCACGGTGGGCTATATGCAGCGCGACCTTGTTGAGAAACGACACTGGCTGGATCGCTCGGAGTTCCTGAACGGAGTCGCCCTCGGCCAAACCATGCCAGGGCCGCTCGCCGCTCAGGTGGCGATGTGGGTCGGGTACCTTCAGGCGGCAGGATGGGGCGCGCTCGCCATCGCCCTCACATTCATCTTGCCTTCCTTCACCCTCGTCCTGATCGTCGCCTATCTGTACGTGCACTTCCGGGGCCTGACGGTGATCCAGTCCCTCTTCTACGGCATCGCTCCAGCTGTGATGGCCATCATCGCCTTCGCCGCATGGAAGCTGGCCCGCCTCACCAACCAACGGGATCTGCGGCTCTGGGCGATCTCCGTGGTCATCCTCACGGTAACGGCGCTCACCGGTACCGAGGTCGCCCTGCTGTTCCTCGGCGCCGGGTTCCTGATGATCTTGCTCGATGCCCCGCCGAAGTGGATCCGCGGCCGTAGCGTGTCCTCGATCATCGCGGCGCCAGCGGGGTTCAGCCTCCTCACGGGCACCGCAACCTCCGCAACGATGCTCGCGCTCGGGCTCTTCTTCTTGAAGGCCGGCGCGTTCATCTTCGGTAGTGGACTGGCGATCGTTCCCTTTCTCCGAGAGGGGGTGGTGAACCAGCACCACTGGTTGACCTCTCGGGAGTTCCTCGACGCCGTAGCCATCGGCCTCATCACCCCTGGGCCAGTCGTCATTACGGCCGCCTTCATCGGCTACCTGGTAGGCGGGTTCGTCGGAGCCTTCGTTGCGACGATCGCGATCTTCACTCCCATCTACCTGGGGGTAGTCATCCCCGGACCCTGGTTCTTCCGCCATAAGGACAACCCTCAGATACGAGCTTTCGTGAAGGGGGCGACCGCAGCGGCGGCGGGCGCGATTGCGGGAGCAACCGTGGTGCTAACGAGGCAGGCGGTCGTCGACGTTCGGACGGCCTTGATCCTGGCCCTCGCGTTGGTGTTCGTGTGGCGGCTCAAGGGCATGGAGCCGCTCCTCGTCATCCTCGCTGGGGCAGCCGGCATCCTGATGAAGGGCCTGTAAAGGGCGACCCCGCCTGCCGTTTTGATCTGAACGTCGTTCCATCCGATCTCTGACAAACGGCTTGACAGTTCCGGAGCGAGCCCCTATCCTTCGCCATTCTGGACTAAATAGGTCGTTATTATCTCATTCATGCCGGGAGGTGTCGGATCGTGATCGGGAGGCTCACGGAACGGAAAATCGCGGGGGTGGCCCTGTTCGGGGTGCTCTTGCTGGCGGCCTCGGCCTGCGGAAACAGCACGGCCGCCACGGGGGCCAAGTGCACTCCCGCCAAGTCCCCAGTCATCACCTTCGCCGCGTACAGCACGCCGCGGGAGGTGTACGGAAAGATCATTCCGGCCTTCCAGGCCAAGTGGAAGGCAGACCACAACGGCCAGAACGTGATCGTCCAGGAGTCCTATGGGGGCAGCACAACGCAAGCTCAGAACGTGGTCAGCGGGTTCCCGGCCGACGTGGTCGCCCTGTCGCTGGCTCCCGACGTGGACACGATCAAGAAGGCCGGCCTGATCACCCGCGACTGGACCCAGGCGCCCGACGGCGGGATGGTCTCGAGCTCGGTCGTCGTCTTCGACGTCCGACCCGGGAACCCCAAGAACATCAGGGACTGGAACGACCTCACCCAGCCGGGGCTCTCGATCCTCACACCTGACCCGGCCCAGAGCGGCGGGGCCAGGTGGAACATCGTGGCCGCGTTCGGCGCTGCCGAGCGCGGCAAGGTCACCGGCGTCTCGGCCGGCGACGCCGGTGCCCAGCAGCTGCTAACGGGGATCTTCAAGAACGTCAGCGTGCTGGACAAGAGCGCGCGCGACTCCATCAAGAACTTCGAGTCGGGCAACGGCGACGTGGCCATCACCTACGAGAACGAGATCTTCACCGCCCAGAAGGCCGGGCTTCCCGACCAGATGGTCATCCCCTCCTCGACCGTCCTGATCGAAAATCCGGTGTCCGTCGTGGACAAGAACGCCTCCGCGCACTGCGTCACCAACGTGGCGGACGCATTCGTGGCCTTCCTGCACACGCAGGACGCCAAGGACCTGTACACGAAGTCCGGGTTCCTTCGGCCCACCGACAAGGCCGCAGCCCAGCAAGGCGACGGGGACAAGTTCGCGCCGGTGAAGGACCTGTTCACCGTTGCCGACCTGGGCGGCTGGGACAAGATCGACCAGTCCGTCTTTGGCAGCGACGGCGTCTTCACGAAGGCCTTCGCGGCGGCGCACTGATCCATGGCAGACCCGGCTTCCGTTCTCGAGGTACCGCCGCGGCCTGCTCAACAGGAGCCGGCCGCGAGGTTCGCGCGTCTCCCCTGGGGGCGGTGGGGGCTTCGGGGGACAGCGCTCCTCTACCTGGGAGGCCTGATCCTTCTCCCGCTCGTTGCCGTGGTCACGAAGGGGTTCGGCCACGGCCTGGTCGACCTCCGGGGGGCGCTCGCTGCACCGGGGGCGTGGGCGGCCCTGCGCCTCACCGTCTTCACCTCGCTCCTGACGGCGGTCATCAACGGCGTGCTGGGGACTCTGCTGGCGTACGTCCTGGTTCGGTTTCGTTTCCCGGGGCGAGGTGCCTTGGCCGGGATCGCTGATCTGCCCTTCGCCATCCCCACGTTGGTCACCGGGGTGATGCTCGTGGCGCTGTACGGGCCGAACACCCCCATCGGCGGCTTCCTGGCGCGCCATGGAGTCAAGATCATCTTCGCCACACCGGGCATCGTCCTGGCACTGCTGTTCGTCACCCTCCCGCTGGTGGTTCGCACGGTGGAGCCCGTTTTGCTCGAGCTGGACCCTGCGGAGGAAGAGGCCGCCCGTGTGCTCGGGGCGAGCCCGTGGACCACGTTCCGGCGCATCGTCCTGCCGGCCATCCGGCCGGCCGTCACGGCGGGGGCGCTGCTGACGTTTGCCCGGGCCCTCGGGGAGTTCGGCGCCATCGTCATCGTCTCCGGGAACCTCACGGGACGGACGCTGACCGCGCCCGTCTTCATCTTCCAGCTCACCAGCCAGTTCCGTCCAGAACAGGCAGCCGCCGTTTCCACGCTGCTGTTCGGCCTGTCGTTGGTGCTGGTGCTCGTCACCGAGCGCCTGATCTCCGTCAGGAGGGAGTCCCGGTGAGCGTCGAGACACGATCTCGCCTGGTGCGAGCCGGCCTGATCGCCGTCGCCGTTGCCTACGTGGCGGCCCTTCTGCTCGCCCCGCTGGCCGGCATCATCTGGACGGTGGTGAAAGGCGGCCTGCATGTCATCACGCAGACCCTTTCGGCCCACGACGTCCTTCATTCCTACCTGCTGACGATCATCATCGCGGTGATCACGGTCGTGGTGACCGCCGTGTTCGGCGTGCCGCTTGCCCTGGTCCTCACGAGGGAGCGGTTTCCAGGTCGGGGCCTCGTCAGCGCCCTGGTGACCCTCCCCCTCGCCGTGTCGCCGGTCATCGTGGGCCTTATGGCGGTGTTGCTGTTCGGGCGAACCGGGTGGTTCGAGCCCTTCTTCGCAGCCCGGGGGATCCAGATCATCTTCGCGCTGCCGTCGATGGTCCTGGTCACGATCTTCATCTGTCTTCCCTTCGTGGTTCGAGAAGTAGCCCCCGTCCTCGAGGAGATCGGCACGGAAGAGGAGGACGCCGCCCGGACCCTCGGAGCCTCCGGGTTGCAGACGCGTGACCTTGCCCAACATCCGGTGGGGCCTGCTGTACGGGGTCGCGCTGTCCGCGGCCCGAGCGCTGGGCGAGATCGGAGCCGTGCTGATCGTGAGCGGGGCCATCCAGGGGAAGACGGAGACGGCCACGCTGTACATCTTCCGGGCCATCGAGGAGCGGCAGGAGCCGGCCGCCTACCTCGTGGCCCTGACGTTGGCCGCGGCTTCGATCGTGCTGCTGGCGGCCATCGAGGTGTTCAAGCGAAAGCGGATGAAGGAGATCGGACGATGAAGCTGGGTATCCAAGTCGAGCACCTCGACAAGCGGTTCGGAGACTTCCGCGCGGTGAAGGACGTGAGCTTCCAGGCTCGGGAAGGCGCGATCACCGCGTTGCTCGGCCCGAGCGGATCGGGCAAGAGCACCGTCCTCCGGATGATCGCGGGACTGGAGCGGCCCGATGCCGGGAGGGTCTGGGTGGGAGGCGAGGAGCTCACCAACGCATCGGTCCAGGAGCGCCGGCTGGGATTCGTCTTCCAGCACTACGCGCTGTTCCGGCACATGACCGTCCGGCAGAACGTGGCGTTCGGCCTGTCGGTCCGCCACGTCGACAAGCCCGCCCAGCGCGGCCGGGTCACCGAACTGCTCGAGCTGGTCGGCCTGGCCCCCCTCGGCGACCGCTACCCGGATCAGCTCTCCGGCGGCCAGCGTCAGCGGGTGGCCCTGGCCCGAGCGCTTGCGCCGCGGCCAAAGGTCCTGCTGCTGGACGAACCATTCGGGGCTCTGGACGCCCGGGTGCGCCAGGAGCTGCGGCGGTGGCTGGACAACCTCCACCGGGAGCTCCAGGTGACGAGCCTGTTCGTCACCCACGACCAGGAAGAGGCGCTCGAGTTGGCCAACGAGGTCGTGGTGATGCGGGCGGGGACGATCGAGCAGGTCGGGAGCCCCCAGGACATCTACAACAAGCCGGCCAGTCCGTTCGTGGCGGGATTCGTGGGGGCCGCCAACGTGCTCCGCGGCCACGTCTGGGAGGGCCACGTCCACTTCGGGCGGTCGGCGGTGGCCGGCGCCTACCACCTCGACGACGGTCTCACGGCTCAGGCTTACATCCGCCCCCACGACGTGGGGATCCGCTTCGAACCGGGCCCCATGTCCTTCCCCGTCACCGTCAGACGCCGGACGAACCTGGGGTGGATGTCGAAGCTGGTCCTGGAGATGGCCGACGGGCAGACGCTCCTGGCTCAGCTCCCGAACGAGGAGCTGATGGGCGTGGTGGCCGGCCGAGAGGTCTACGCGGACCTGCGCAACGCGAAGGTGTTTGCCTCGCCTCCGACCTCCCACGACCAGGAGGAACTGGCGCCGGTCTAGGACTACCGGCCCGGAACGCGACGGTTTCTCCACAGGCCCATGCCGCCAACCACTCGGCCCTGGGGAACGATGAGCGCATGAGTGGCCGGCCGATGGTCCGTCGCAACGGATGGCCGGCCGTTCTGGCCGGGATGCTCGCATCGACGTGCACCTTCGGAAAGGGATCAACGGCCCCCAGCCCGACAGCGGCCGCCGAACTCGGCGGCATCCACCGTATCCAGCACGTGGTCGTCATCATGCAGGAGAACCGGTCCTTCGACTCCTACTTCGGCACGTTCCCAGGCGCCGACGGCATCCCGATGCGGAACGGGGTTCCCACGGTGTGCGTGGACAACCCAGTCGCCGGAACGTGCGTGCGCCCTTACCACAACCCAAATGACCGGAACTTCGGCGCCCCCCACAACGAGAGCGCGGCGCTGGAAGCCATCAACGGGGGAAGGATGGACGGGTTCATCAGAGTCGCCCAGAGCCGGACGATCTGCGCCGGGAACCCCAACGCGCCCAATTGCGTTCTCAGGGTCAAACATACCGACGTCATGGGCTACCACGACGCCCGTGAGATCCCCCATTACTGGACCTACGCGAAGAACTTCGTCCTCCAAGACCACATGTTCGAACCGAACTACGGATGGAGCCTCCCCGCTCATCTCTTCGCCGTCTCCGCCTGGTCGGCGAAGTGCTCGAACCCGAACGACCCGATGACCTGCCAGACCGACCTCGACTCGCCTGACTCCCCGGAGCACGGAGACCGCACGCCCGACTATGGGTGGACCGACATCACCTATCTCCTTCATCAACACCACGTGAGCTGGGGCTACTACGTCGACCCAGGGACCCAGCCGGACTGCGACGACGGAGCCATGTTCTGCGCGCCCAAGCCTCAAAAGGTCGGGACACCCGAGATCTGGAACCCCCTTCCGGACTTCGTGACGGTGCACCAAGACGGGCAGCTCGCCAACATCCAGAGCTCCGACCGGTTCTTCAGCGCTGCCCGGGCGGGGACGCTCCCGGCGGTCTCCTGGATCGTGCCGAACAACCGGCACAGCGAGCATCCTCCCGCCCTGGTGAGCGTTGGTCAGGCTTGGGTCACGCGGCTGGTCAACGCCGTGATGGAAGGGCCCGACTGGCCCACCACGGCGATCTTTCTGACCTGGGACGACTGGGGCGGGTTCTACGACCACGTCGTGCCGCCGCGCGTAGACGCGCAGGGGTACGGCCTTCGAGTGCCGGGGTTGGTCATCAGTCCCTACGCCCGCTCCGGCTACATCGACCACCTGGTCCTTTCGTTCGACGCTTACCTCAAGTTCATCGAGGACGACTTCCTGGGCGGGCAGCGGCTCGACCCGGCGACCGATGGCAGGCCCGACGTTCGCGAAAACCTCCCGGCTCTTGGCAATCTGCTGGCGGACTTCGACTTCAATCAGCCGCCCCACCCTCCGCTGATCCTCCCGACGCACCCGCAGGGCGGGGCCTGAGCACTGCCTGGCCAACCCCTTTGTTAGACTCCCGCCCGCTTCCGGGCGGTCAGCCTGGGCGGTGCGCGGGATAATCGGAGATGCCGGTGGCTCAGCGACGGTTGGCTCGACGAACCAGTGAGTTCGGCACCTTGTACAGGGGCCGTGAGGGCCAGTGGTCGTGGCTGGCCCACAGGGTGACCGGGGTTGGCATCATCCTTTTCCTGTTCGCTCACGTGGTGGATACGGCGTTGGTCGGCTGGGGGCCGAACGCGTACAACCGCGTAGTGGCGGTCTACCACAACCCCTTCGTCCGGCTCCTGGAGCTGGCCCTGGTCGGCATGGTCATCTACCACGCCCTGAACGGCGTGCGGATCATGGTCATCGATCTTTGGCCGAGGGCCAACGACTTCAACCGCCAGATGATCTATGGGACGACGCTCCTGTTTGGGTTGGGGATGATCCCCATCACCTACCTCATCGTGAAACCCATCTTCGTGAAGTACTTCTGATGGCGGTCGAGACCGGGCGCTCCTCCTCAGTCGCCCCCAGTGGGGGTCGTCTCGACGGCCGGCCCGGCCGCCGTCCTGGAGGGGGCCGGCCGGCCAAAGCCGGCGAGTTCTGGTGGTGGGTGTTCATGCGGGTATCCGGGGTCCTGCTGCTCGTCCTGGCCGTGGGACACGTGTTGATCATGCACGTGTTCGGACAAGGCGTGGACCGAGTGAACTTCGGGTTCGTGGCGGTGCGCTGGCAGAGCCCCTTCTGGCGAACGTGGGACTGGCTGATGCTCTCTCTCGCGCTGGTCCACGGGATCAACGGGCTGCGCGTGATCAGCCTGGACTACATCCGGCGCGCGGGGGTCCGGATCGCCACCAACTGGTTCTTCGCGACCGCGGGAATGTTGGCGTTCTCGCTCGGTTCGATCGTGGTGTTCACGTTCAACCCGTGCCGGTGGCCCGGCACGGTGGGGATCCACTGCTGAGCCGGCCCGAGGCCTCATGACGATCCGCCACACGTACGACGCCGTCGTGGTCGGCGCCGGGGGGGCGGGCCTCCGGGCTGCCATCGAGGCCTCCAACGAGGTCAAGACCTGCGTGATCTCCAAGCTCTACCCGACCCGCTCCCACACCGGTGCGGCTCAGGGGGGCATGTGCGCCGCGCTCGGCAATGTGGAGGAGGACTATCCCGAGTGGCACGTCTTCGACACCGTCAAGGGCGGCGACTACCTGGTGGATCAACCGGCAGCAGAGATCATGTGTCGCGAGGCTGTCGATGCCGTCATCGAGCTGGAGCACTGGGGGCTGCCGTTCAATCGGACCGCCGACGGCCGCATCGACCAGCGCCGCTTCGGCGGGCATACGCGGAACCACGGCGAGGCGCCGGTGCGGCGCCTGCTACGCGGCCGACCGGACCGGGCACATGATCCTGCAGACCCTCTACCAGCAGTGCATCAAGCGCGGCGTCCGCTTCTTCAACGAGTTCTACGTCCTGGACCTGCTGCTCACCGACGGCCGCACGGCCGGCGTCGTCGCGTACGACCTTGCCACTGGGGAGCTTCACGTCTTCCGGGCCAAAGCGGTCCTGTTCGCTACGGGCGGCTACGGCCGCATCTTCAAGATCACGTCAAACGCCCATGCCCTCACCGGGGACGGACTCGCCGTGTGCTACCGGCGCGGCTTCCCTCTCGAGGACATGGAGTTCTTCCAGTTCCATCCCACAGGGATCTACAAGATGGGAATCCTGATCTCCGAGGCCGTGCGGGGAGAGGGTGGGATCCTGATCAACAACGGCGGCGAACGGTTCATGGAGCGCTACGCCCCCACCATCAAGGACCTGGCTCCGCGGGACATGGTCAGCCGGGCGATCTATCAGGAGATCAAAGAAGGGCGGGGCATCGACAAGAAGGATTACGTGTACCTCGACGTCCGGCACCTGGACCCGCACGTCATCGAGACGAAGATCCCCGACGTCACCGAGTTCGCCCGTGTCTACCTCGGCGTCGAGCCGACCCGGGAGCCCGTCCCCATCCAGCCCACCGCGCACTACGGGATGGGCGGCATCCCAACGGACACCGAGGCCAGGGTGGTGGTGGGTACGGAGGAGTCCTCCGTCCCCGGCCTGTACGCAGCCGGCGAGTGCGCCTGCGTCAGCGTCCATGGCGCGAACCGACTCGGGACGAACTCGCTGCTCGACATCGTGGTGTTCGGGCGGCGAGGGGGCCGCGACATGGCTCGGTATGCGTCCGAGAACGAGCTTCCGTCACTCGCACCGCGCCCGGAGACGGCCACCCTGGACGAGCTCCGAGAGCTCCTGAGAGGCCCCAACCTGGAGTTCGCCGCCGACATCCGCTCCGAGCTCCAGCGCCACATGTTCGACCTGTGCGGGGTGGTGCGGACAGAAAAGGGATTGCTCGACCTCCAACGGATCCTGGCGGGCCTCCGAGAGCGGTACCGTTTGATCGGAGTCCACGACCGGGGGAAGGTGTTCAACACGGAGCTGATGGAAGCGGTGGAGCTGGGGTTCCTTCTTGACGTCTCCGACGCCGTGGTCGCCGCCGCGCTGACCCGCGACGAGAGCAGAGGAGGCCACTATCGCGAGGATCACCCGATCCGCGACGACGACCGATGGCTCACTCACTCCCTGGCCTACCGGGAAGATGACGGGATGGTCCGCATGGAGTACAAGAGCGTGAAGCTCGGACGCTACGTCCCCATGGAACGGAAGTACTGATGTCCGACGAATTCGCTCCTCCGCTAGAACCCTCCCGGTCCGAAGACGTCGAGTTGTGGGACGAGAGCACGCTGTGGGAGGAGGGCCCGCCCCGCGAGCCAGGGGCGCCGCGCAGGGTCGGTCCTCCGGCGCCCGGCCAAGTTCGGCTCACGCTCCGGATCCGGCGCTACAACCGCGAGGTGCGCCAAGACCCCTGGTGGGACGAATTCGCGGTGAACATGGAACCCACCGATCGCCTGCTCGATGCTCTTCACGTGGTGAAGTGGTATCACGACGGCTCGTTGTCACTCCGGCGGTCGTGCGCTCACGGCATCTGCGGCTCAGACGCGATGCTCATCAACGGACGAAACGCGTTGGCGTGCAAGATCCTGGTCAGGGACGTGGCCCCGAAGGTCACGGTCGAACCGATCAGAGGCCTCCCCGTCGTGAAGGACCTCATCGTAGACATGGACCCCTTCTTCCAGGGATACGAACGGATGCTGCCGTATCTGATCAACGACGAGGAGCCTCCCGACCGCGAACGTCGGCAGTCCCCGGAAGAGCGGGAACGATACGACGACACCACCAAGTGCATCCTCTGCGCCGCCTGCACCACGTCCTGTCCCATCTTCTGGGGCGACGGCGAGTACGTCGGCCCGGCCGCCATCGTCAACGCCCACCGTTTCATCTTCGACTCGAGGGACCAAGGCGCTGGGGAGCGCCTGGACGTCCTGGCCGACAGGACGGGCGTATTCCGGTGCCGAACCACCTTCAATTGCACGGACGCCTGCCCTCGCGGCATCAAGGTGACGAAGGCCATCCAGGAGGTTAAACGGGCCATCATGTTCGATCGGCTCTGACCGGCGTACGACCGGCGAGGCGCAGAAGGTTGGCGCTGCCCCGTCCGACCCGGTAAAAAGGCCCCGGACTCGAGGGGGACCCGCTTGGAAACGATCGCGTACGACATCGTCATCGTGGGTGGAGGGGCCGCCGGCCTGAGGGCAGCGATCGCCGCCGCGCAGATCTCCGACGGCCTGAGCATCGCACTCGTCTCCAAGGTGTACCCGATGCGGAGCCATACGGTCTCGGCGGAGGGAGGGGCCGCGGCCGCCTTCGGGGAGGACGACAGCACGGACCTCCACGCCTTCGACACCATCCGCGGAAGCGACTATCTGGCCGACCAGGACGCGGTGGAGGCGTTCGTGACCGAGGCTCCCGGCGAGATCATCCAGCTCGAGCACTGGGGGTGCCCATGGAGCCGCCAGCCGGACGGCCGTCTGGCCGTTCGTGCCTTCGGCGGCATGAGCGTGCATCGGACGGTGTTCGCCGCCGACAAGACCGGCTTTCATCTGCTGCACACCCTGTTTCAGACCTCACTGAAGTACGAGCGGATCGTCCGGCTGGACGAGTTCTTCGTGACGTCGCTGCTCGTGCACGACGGGCAGTGTTCCGGGGTCGCCGCCATCGACCTCCGTGACTCCGAGGTCAGGTGCATCACGGCCAAGGCGGTGATCCTGTGCACCGGCGGCCTCGGGCGGATCTTCTCTTTCACCACCAATGCGGCCATCAACACCGGCGACGGGATGGCTCTGGCCTACCGGGCGGATGTGCCCTTGAAGGACATGGAATTCGTCCAGTACCACCCCACCGGCCTTCCGGGGACCGGGATCCTCATGACCGAAGCCTCGAGAGGTGAGGGCGGCTATCTGGTCAACAAGGAGGGGCAGCGGTTCCTGGAGGAGTACATCCCCTCGAAGATGGAGCTCGGCCCGAGGGACATCCTGTCCCGGGCCATCATGCAGGAGATCGAGAAGGGGCGGGCTTTCGACGGACCCTACGGGGAGTATGTGCACCTGGACATCCGCCACCTCGGCGAGAAGAAGATCGACGAGAAACTGCCGTTCGTTCGGGAGCTCACGACCAAGTTCGTCGGTATCGACCCGGTCCACGAGCCGATCCCGGTCCGGCCGGTAGTGCACTACATGATGGGAGGTGTGGATACCGACATCGAAGGGCGGACCCCTCTCCCCGGTCTGTATTCCGCGGGGGAAGCGGCCTGCGTGAGCATCAACGGGGCGAACCGGCTCGGGTCCAACTCGCTCACGGAGTGCCTGGTGTTCGGGGCGAAGGTGGGGGAACAGGCGGCCCGAGATGCGCTTGAGGCCCCGGCCCCGGCCGGCGATTCCGAGGCTCACCAGGCGGAAGCCGAGCAGGAACGGCTCATCTCGGCCTATCTGGACAAGGCGGGCGGGCGGGAACGGATCGCCCCGATCCGTCGCGACCTCCAGGCGGCGATGGAGCGGGGGGCCGGGGTCTACCGGACCGAGGAGTCGATGAAGGAGGCCGTGGAGGAGGTCCGGGCCCTCAAGGAGCGGTTCCGGGACCTGGCTCTGTTCGATCGCGACCGGGCCTTCAACACCGAGCTGGTGGCGGCTCTGGAGCTGGAAAACATGCTCGACGTGGCGGAGACCGTGGTGGCCTCAGGCCTGGAGCGGAGGGAGTCTCGAGGCTCACACACCCGCCGTGACTACCCCGATCGGGACGACGAGCGATTTCTCACGCACAGCCTCGCCTTCTTCACCCCGCAAGGGCCTAGGATCGAGTACGGCGACGTCACCATCACTCGGTGGCCGCCGGCGGAGCGAAAATACTGATCGGGATGAAAGGGCCGGACGTGGGCGATGCGACCATCGGGCTGAAGGTGGCACGGTACCGCCCTGAGCATGGCCCTTCACTGTACTTCGACGACTACCAGGTCCCCTATCGCGAGGACATGGTGGTGCTCGACGCCCTCAACTACATCAAGGACAACATCGATGGCAGCGTGACCTACCGGTGGTCGTGCCGCATGGGCGTGTGTGGTTCGTGCGGCATGATGGTCAATTACGTCCCCCGGCTGACGTGCTCGACGTTCCTCCGCGAGTTCTACCCGAGGCCGGTGGTCGTGGAGCCGCTGGAGAACTTCCCGGTCATCCGCGACCTCGTGGTCGACATGGACGACTTCCTGGAGAAGCTGAGGGAGCTCAAGCCGTGGATCGTCCGCGATCACGACAGCCCGATCAGCAGCGGCGAATACCTCCAGACCCCCGAAGAGGTCGACCGCTACCAACAGTTCAGCATGTGCATCAACTGCATGCTCTGCTACGCGGCGTGTCCCGTCTACGCCAAAGACCCGAAGTTCTATGGCCCGGCTGCTCTCGCGCTGGCGCACCGATACAACCTCGACTCGAGGGACCAGGGTCGTGACGAGCGACTCGAAGCGGTCTCCGTCGATTGGGGCGTGTGGGATTGCACCTTCGTGGGGGAATGCTCGGTGGTCTGTCCCAAGGACGTCGATCCCGCCGCAGCGATCCAGCGCTCCAAGGTGGCGGCCACGACCAAGACCATGATGTCGATGGTGTGGCCGTTCGGGGTCGAACGCACCGCTGAGGATGAGCGTGAGGCCTGAGGACGGCTCTCGCTATCCGGTCTACGTCCGAAGGATCCGGCGGACGTGGTGGCTCCGAACCGGTCCGTTCCGGCGGTTCGCGGCCCGAGAGGTCACTTCGATGTTCGCGGCGGCCTTCTCGGTGATCATGCTCCTCTTCCTGGTCGCCCTCTCTCGGGGCCCCGGAGCGTACCGCAGCTTCTTGCGGTGGCTCGACACACCCTGGTCGATCGCGCTCTCGGCCATCATCCTGGGCGCCGTCCTGTACCACACCGGAACGTGGTTCAGGCTGACGACCCGCATCCTGTCCATCCGTCTAGGGCACCGGACCGTGTCACGCGCCGCCATCGCCTCGGGCCTGGTCCTGGTCTGGATCGTGGCATCGGCCGTCGTCGCCTACTTTCACATCTGGTTCTAGCGATGCAGCGTGAGCCGGACCGGGACGTGGTGACAGCGGAACCCCAGCTGGGGGATGTGCTCGAGGACTCCGAGCGATGGGAGGTCAGGCCCTCCCGCCGGGGGCGTCGCGTCTTCGTCGTGTACCTGCCGGGGTTGGAACCGATCTTCTGGTCTTTGTTCTCGGCCGGCGGATTCGTCGCGGCGATCCTCATCCCGGTCCACGTGGCCATTCTTGGCATTGCCTTTGGGGCCGGATGGCTCCCTGGCGATGCCCTTTCCTACGGCCGCATTCTCCATCTGGTCCACAATCCGCTGACGAAGCTGTACCTGTGGGGGCTCATTTCCCTGCCTATTTATCACTGGGCACACCGGTTCCGATTCGCCATTCACCACCAATTCGGGATCCACGGGTTCAAACGGCTGGTGGCCGTGGCCACGTACGGAACCGCCGTCACAGGCACGGTCCTGGCCGCCTGGGTCCTCCTTCGGCTCTAGCCCCATCCCCAAACCGGCCCAGTGGCCTGTCGCATTTTGCTTGCTTTTCGGCGTACGCTAACTTAATGTTTAGCACCCGCAACGGCTAGGTATAAAGCACTAGGTGCCGGGGGCCGTTTGGGGACCGGCACCAGCTGAGAGAGGAGGGATACATGCGAAGAACGATCGTGACTATCGCGGCCGTGGCCGTCATGATGGTCGCGTATGGCAGTACCGCCTTGGGAGCGGACTCCGGAGGAGCAAACGGAGAGCTCCGCTTCATGGGCACCCAGGGCTGTAGCCTCCAGTTCGGGGTCTACGGCTTCCAGCGCGGTACATCGGGGACCCTGGACCTCACGGTCATGGGGTTCTCGTCCACGTTCCACTTCACGACGAGCAGTCAGCAGCAACGCCAGACCGTGGACCTGAAGAAGATCCTGAAGGACCACATCCCCCATCCTGTGCTCGTCCAGGTTAGCTACCACCTGACCGTTTCCGAGACCTCC
>VAYC01000066.1 GCA_005885025.1 Actinomycetota bacterium
GACCAGCCAAGGCTGGCGCTTCGCGCCGGGCCAAACCGCGAACCGCTCCGGCCAAGGCAAGAGCGTCCACTGCGCGAAGGAGTGCGTCGGCGGGAGCGGGGGCCAAGAGCTCGCCGCGCGGTCGCTCGTCCGCGCCGGCTGCGGCGAAAGCGAAGCGGGCGACCCGAGCCGCGGCGACCGAGACCGCGGAGAAGCCGCCCCGCCGGCGGCCAAAGAAGACCACGAAGGAGCCCTAGGTGGCAGCAGAGAAGACCGAGCAGAACGGAAGCGGTACCGGGAGAAGGAAGGAAGCCGTGGTTCGGGTTCGGCTCGTTCCCGGAACCGGCCAGGTCGTCCTGAACGGGCGGCCGATCGAGGACTATTTTCCGGCCCGCTCGCACCGTCTCATGATCACGAGTCCCTTCCGGGTGATCGGGCGGGAGAAGGAGTTCGACGTGATCGCCAGGCTCGACGGGGGAGGAGTCGCCGGGCAGGCCGGCGCCCTCCGCCATGGCATCGCCAGGGCCCTGGTCGACCTCGACTCGGACCTCCGGCCCGCCCTGAAGAAAGAGGGTTTGCTTACCAGGGACCCCAGGGAGAAGGAGCGGCGCAAGTACGGGCTGAAGAAGGCCCGCAAGGCACCGCAGTTCTCCAAGCGTTAGGCGATCAAGAATCCGTGGGCTCGGCGTTGCCCGACGCCGCTTCTTCCAGGATCAGCCGTGCTTGGACCTCGAAGGCCGCGGGCACCCAGACATCCACTGGCCCCATCCGGTAGGGCCCCTCGCTCTCTCCCTTCACCTGGACCGGGATGCCTTCGGACTCCAGCAATCCCTTCACCAGCAGTCCTTCGGGGATGCTCGTGGTACTGAACACCAGCACCAGGTCCGCTGCAGGGTCGATGGATTTCCGGGGAGACATGGGGATGTCCGTAAGATACCGAATCATGGGGCGGCTGTTCGGCACCGACGGGGTTCGGGGGATCGCCAACCGCGAGCTTTCCGCGGAGCTCGCCTTCCGGCTCGGACGCGCCGCGGTCACGGCGCTGGCCGAGACCGGCGTGACCCGCCCGCACATCGCCGTTGGCAGGGACACGCGTGCCTCCGGGGAGTTCCTCGAGGCCGCCCTCACTTCGGGGATCTGCTCTGCGGGCGGCGACGCGATCCTGCTCGGTGTCTGCACCACACCGTCGGTGGCTTTTCTCACGACCGACCTCGGGGCGGAGGCCGGAGCGGTCATCTCCGCTTCGCACAACCCTGCCGAATACAACGGCATCAAGTTCTTCGGCGCATCCGGATACAAACTCCCGGACGACGTGGAGAAGGAGATCGAGGACATCGTAGACCACGATTCGGGGCCCCGGCCTGCCGGCCGCGGTGTGGGGCGGATCTTGCGAGTCGACGACGCCAACGAGCGGTACGTGCGGCATCTCCAGTCGGCCGCCGAAGGGTCCCTCGACTGGATGCGGGTCGTGGTGGACTGTGCCCACGGCGCGGCCTCACGCGTCGCACCCGAGATCCTCCGGAGGCTGGGTGCCTCCGTCCTGCCGATCAACGATCGGCCAGATGGATGGAACATCAACGAAGGAGTCGGCGCGACCTTTCCGGAGGTGGTGGCCCTGGCCGTGGTCGACGCCGACGCGGAGGTGGGCGTGGCCCACGACGGTGACGCGGACCGCGCCATGTTCGCGGATCACCTCGGCAACGTGATCGACGGTGATCAAGTCCTGGCGGCCTGCGCCCTGGCGATGAAGAAAAACGGGCAGCTCCCCCGAGACACCGTGGTGACCACCGTCATGGCGAACCTGGGCTTCCGCAAGTGCATGGAGGAGGCGGGGATCCATGTCATCGAGACGAAGGTGGGAGACCGCTACGTCCTGGAGGCCATGCTGCAGAATGGGGCCGAGCTGGGGGGCGAGCAGTCCGGGCACCTGATCTTCCTCCGCCACGCCACCACCGGCGATGGGCTGCTCACGGCGGTCCAATTCCTCACCCTCGCCAGGCGAAGCGGGGCCACCGTGGCCGAGCTCGCCGGCTCGATGCAGAAGTTCCCTCAGGTGCTGATAAACGTGCCCATTGAGGATGGCGGCCGACTGGCGCACGCCGACCCGGTATGGGAAGCCGTTCGTCAGGCCGAGGAGGTCCTCGGCGAACAGGGCCGGGTGCTGGTGCGGGCCTCCGGCACCGAGCCGGTGATCCGGGTGATGGTCGAAGCAGCCACCGAGGACGAAGCGAGGAAGCACGCCGAGGCCCTGTCCGGAGCGATCCGAACCGCGCTGGCCTAGAGACGCTCTTTGGTCGGACCCCGGAGGCTGCGGGGTACCATTGACACCTCATGTGCGGCATCGTGGGCTATGTCGGCCCCGACCAGGCCCTCCCCATTCTCCTGGAAGGCCTTCGACGCCTCGAGTACCGCGGCTATGACTCCGCCGGGGTCGCCGTCGTGGATGGCGCCGTGCGAGTGGTCAAGCGCGCCGGCAAGCTTTCGGAGCTCGAGGCGGCGCTCGGTGACGGGGAACGGCCGATCGGGCAGATCGGCATTGGACACACGCGGTGGGCCACCCACGGCGGTCCCACCGACCAGAATGCCCATCCGCACCTCGATTGCGAAGGCCGTGTCGCGGTCATCCACAACGGGATCATCGAGAACTTCCAGGCGCTCAAGGACCGGTTGATCAAGTCCGGGCATCGGTTTTCTTCGGAGACCGACACAGAGGTCGTCGCCCACCTCGTGGAGGAGAGCTCTGAGGGTGACCTGACCGAAGCGGTCCGCGCAGCGGTTCGGCAGCTCACCGGGGCCTACGCGTTGGTCATTCTCTCCTCGGACGAACCCGGTGTGATCGTCGGGGTAAAGGTCTCCTCTCCGCTCATCGTTGGATTGGGCGACGGGGAGAACCTGGTGGCCTCCGACATCCCCGCGATCATGCTTCGAACCTCCCGGTTCGTGCCGCTGGCGGAGAACCGGGTCGTCGAGGTACGGGCGGACTCCGTTCGGATCACGGACCTCGACGGCAACGAAGTGGCCGTCGAACCCATGGAGGTGGAATGGGACCTGGCGGCCGCCGAGAAGTCCGGCTACGAGGACTTCATGCTGAAGGAGATCCACGAGCAGCCCGTGGCCATCCGGGACGCCCTGCGGGGGCGGTTCGACGGGGCGGCCCGGCTGGTCCTCGACGACCTCCGCATGCCGGAGGCCCAGATCGAGGACGTGGACAAGGTATTCGTGGTGGCATGTGGGACGGCGTTCCACGCCGGGCTCGTGGGGAAGTACGCCATCGAGCACTGGACCAGGCTGCCCGTAGAGATCGAGATCGCCAGCGAGTTTCGCTACCGCGACCCGGTGCTCGACGCAAACACGCTGACGCTTGGCATCTCGCAGTCCGGGGAGACCATCGACACCCTGGAAGCCATCCGCCACGCTCGCCATCAACAATCACACGTCATCGGCATCACCAATACGGTCGGTTCCTCTATCGCTCGGGAAGCCGACGGTGTCCTCTACACCCGGGCGGGGCCGGAGATCGGCGTGGCCGCGACCAAGACCTTCGCGACGCAGATGGTGGCCCTGCACGTCCTGGCGCTCTATCTGGCCCAGGTCCGGGGGACCATGTACCCGGCCGAGATCGCGGAGTACGTGGACCTCTTGCGGGCGCTGCCGGAACAGGTAGAGCAGGCGCTGAACCTCGAGCCGCAGATCCGCGAGCTGGCCCCGCGGTACCGGGAAGCTCGAGACTTCTTCTTCATCGGCCGGCACACCGGATATCCGTCGGCGCTCGAGGGAGCGTTGAAGCTGAAGGAGATCTCCTACATCCACGCGGAGGGCTTCCCGGCCGCCGAGTTGAAGCACGGGCCCATCGCCCTGATCGAGGAGGGCGTCCCGGTGGTGGCCGTGGCCACCGAGTGCCACGTCTATCCCAAGATCCTGTCCAACATCCAGGAGGTCAAGGCGCGGGGAGCGGAGGTCATCGCGGTGGCCACCGAGGGAGACGACCGGATCGCGGACCTGGCGGATGAGGTGCTGTTCGTCCCCCGAACCCATGAGCTTCTCTCGCCGGCGGTGGTGACCGTACCCCTCCAGCTCCTCGCCTACCACATCGCCAAGCTCCGAGGCTGCGACGTCGACCAGCCCAGGAACCTGGCCAAGAGCGTCACCGTGGAGTGACGTCCGAGCCCTCGTGGAGATCGTCGGCATCGGGGTCGACCTCGTCGAGGTGGAGCGGGTGCACCGGATGATGGGGCGCCACCGAACGTTCGTGGAACGGGTGTTCACTGCGGGGGAGATCGCCTACTGCCAGAGCCAGGCTTCGCCGGCCGAGTGCTTCGCCGCCCGGTGGGCAGCGCGGGAAGCGTGCCGTAAGGCCCTGGGCGGCGTCCGCGGGATGCGCTGGCACGATGTCCGGGTCGAGCGAGCCCCCACCGGCGCACCCCGCCTGGCCCTGCAGGGAGCGTCCCGAGCGCGAATGGACGTGCTCGGCGTGACCGATGTCATGGTCGCGCTGACCCATGAGCGACGTATGGCCGCCGCGTTCTGCGTGGCGGTCCGAACCTGAAGGAGACGCGGTGATCCCCATCCTGACCCCGGCGGAGAGTTCCGAGCTGGACAGGGAGAGCGCCGCACGCGGGATCACGACCCTGGAGCTCATGGAGAACGCCGGGCGAGCCGTGGCGCGAACCTGCGCCGCCATCGCCGGCGGGACCTACGGGCGGCGAGCCGTGGTCGTGTGCGGCAAGGGGAACAACGGCGGCGACGGGCTGGCCGCGGCGCGCCACATGGAACGATCCGGACTGCTCGCCAGGGTGGTCCTGATAGCCGATCCCTCGGAGCTCCGGGGCGAGCCGGCGTCGAACCTGCGGCAGTTCGTGAGTGCCGCCGGTGTGGTTCACCGGTATAGCGAAGACCGTCTCAGCCGCGAGGTCGATCGAGCCGACGTCGTGGTGGACGCCATCTTCGGCACGGGGTTCCGAGGCGCTCCGGAGAACGACTTCGCCCGGGCGATCGAGGTGATCAACGACGCCGCCGGTTCTGTGGTGGCCGTGGACATTCCCTCGGGGGTGGAAGGAGAGACCGGTCTGGTCAGGGGCAGGGCCGTGCACGCCGACGCCACGGTGACCTTCGGCGGCCTCAAGCCGGGCCTGGTCTTCCATCCGGGAGCCGGATACGCCGGGGAGGTGGAGGTGGCGGACATCGGGTTCCCGCCCGATCTGGTTCGGAGCGACCTGTGGCTGGTGGAGGCGGAGGACGTCGCCGGCCTCGTTCCATCCCGTGCGCCGGAGTCGCACAAGCGGGCCTCCGGTGTCGTGCTGGTCGTGGCGGGGTCCCGGTCGATGACTGGGGCGGCTGCCCTGGCCGCGGGAGCCGCGTATCGTGCGGGGGCCGGCCTGGTCACCGTGGCGGTGCCCGAAGGGATCCTCTCGGTGGTGCAGGCCGCCGTCCCCGAGGCCACGTTCCTCCCGCTGCCCCAGACCCAGGAGGGGACCGTGGCGGAAGGGGCCTCGGGCGAGTTGTTGGAGCGCCTGAGGGACGTCCAGGCGATGGCCATCGGGCCCGGGCTCACCACGAACCCCTCGACCGTCGAGCTGGTCCGACGGCTGGTTGCCGAGTGTCCGGTGCCGTTCGTCCTGGACGCCGACGGGCTGAACGCTTTCGCCGGGCGAGGCTCGCTCCTCGCCGAGCGACGGTCTGAAGTCGTGATCACGCCGCATGCCGGCGAGTTCGGACGGCTGACCGGTCTGTCCTCCAGCGAGGTCCTGGAGGACCGGGTGGGCCACGCCCGAAAGGCTGCGGCCGAGTTCCGGTGCACGGTGCTGCTGAAGGGTTCGAGGACGGTGGTTGCCGAGCCGGGCGGGCGGGTGCGGGTCAACCCGACCGGAAGCCCCTACCTCGCCACGGGAGGAACCGGCGACGTCCTGACAGGGGCGGTGGCGGCGTTCCTGGCCAGAGGGCTCGCTCCGGCCGACGCCGGCGTGCTCGCCGCTTATGTCCACGGGGTTGCCGGCCGGATGGCGGGGGCCGAGCTGGGGGAAGGGACGGTGGCTCCGGACGTGCTCGCCCGCTTCCCCGCCGCCCTCGCCGCTCTTTCCAAGGAGGCCAGGTGATGCGGCACCGACCGACGGTCGCCGTGGTCGACCTCGGGGCGATCCGCCACAACGTCCGCGTCCTGAAGCCGGAACGGGCCGAGTTCCTGGCCGTGGTCAAGGCGAACGGCTACGGGCACGGCGCGGAACAGGTATCGAGGGCGGCGCTGGACGCCGGCGCGACCTGGCTGGGAGTGGCCCTGGTGGAGGAAGGGATCCGGTTGCGCGACGCCGGCCTGCACGCCCCGGTCCTGGTGCTCACGCAGTTCCCTCCAGGGTCCGAGAAGGAGGCGCTCGCGGCCGGGCTGACCCCCACGGTGTACACGGACGATGGCCTGGCCCGCCTGGCGGAGGCCGCAGGGGCGATGGGCGGGCCCATCGGCGTGCACGTGAAGCTCGACACGGGGATGCACCGGGTGGGTCTGCCTCCCGAACGGGCCCTGGGGTTCGTGCGGGCGGTGACCGAGGCAGGGCTCGAGCTCGAGGGGCTGTGGACGCATTTCGCCATCTCGGAAGACCTGGACGACCCGTTCACCGAGATCCAGCTCCGCCGCCTCCTCGACGAGGCCGACCGTCTGAAGGCTGCCGGGATCCGGCCCCGCTATCTGCACGCTGCCAACAGCGGAGGGACGATCGCGCACCCTGCCACACACCTCGACCTCGTGCGGGTCGGGCTGGGCATGTACGGCCTGGCGCCGGGGCCGGCGCTGGCAGGCATGGCGGATCTTCGTCCCGCGATGTCGTGGCGAAGCGCCGTGGCCATGGTGAAGCGGGTGGCGGCGGGGGAGGGAATCTCCTACGGGCTTCGCTACCGCCTGGATCGGGAGTCAACCATCGCCACCGTGCCGGTCGGCTACGCGGACGGATTCAGTCGCGTGCTCGGGGATGCGGCAGCGGTCCTGATCCGCGGACGCCGGCTTCCGGTTGCCGGGACCGTGACCATGGACCAACTGATGGTGGACTGCGGCGACGACCCGGTGGAAGCGGGCGACGAGGTGGTGCTCATCGGGCGGCAAGCTGGGCAGGAGATCACGGCCGAGGAGCTCGCGGCGTGGATGGGTACCGTCAACTACGAGATCGTGTGCATGGTGAGCGAGCGAGTGCCGAGGGAGTACGCGGACGAGGCCGCGTCGGTGTGAGTCCGGAGAACGGACGGTCGCGGCGGCGGGCGAGGCTCGTGCGCAAGGTCCTGGTGGGGGCGGGAGCGACGGCCGCGGCCGGAGCTCTGGGCTTCGCAGGGACCCGCCACTTCATCCGCCGGGCCCGGTTCGAGTCGTCACCGGAGAGGCGGGAGGACCTGGCAGAGCGCCCCGG
>VAYC01000382.1:0-1758 GCA_005885025.1 Actinomycetota bacterium
CCCTTTCTACGGCACGGCCACAGTCAGCTGGAAGTGAGGTCCCGCCGGGGCCGCTACAGGTCCCGGAACGCGGCCTCGATCAGCCGGCGCTGCTCGATCTCGTGGATGGTACGGCTGCCGGTCGCAGGGCTTCCGCTCTCCTCGCGGGAGACGTGATCGAAGGCCATGTCGTCACCCAGCGCGGCGTGGAGCCGCCCGTGCACGAACGCGTACGCCCCCATGTTCTGCGGCTCCTCCTGCACCCATCGGACCCGCCGGGCGTTCCGATACCGGCCGATCTGCTCGAGCGTCTGGTCCTGGGGGAAGGGGTACAGCTGCTCCAGCCTGACCACGGCGACGTCGTCTCTGCCCTGGTCCTCCCGGTGGGCCGCGAGCTCGTAGTAGATCTTGCCCGAACACAACAGGATGCCCCGGACTCGCTCCTCGGTCGGATCGGTCGGGTCGGGGACGACCTCGCGGAAGTGGCCCGAGGTGAACTCCTCCGTCCCACTGCCGGCAGCGGCCAGTCGGAGCAGCGACTTCGGGGTGAACGCGATCAGGGGCTTGCGGATGCTCCGTCGGATCTGCCGCCGCAGCAGGTGGAAGTACTGGGCGGCGGACGAGGGGACGACCACCTGGATGTTGTCGCCGGCGGCGAGCTGGAGGAATCGCTCGATCCGGCCGCTGGAGTGCTCCGGTCCCTGGCCCTCATAGCTGTGCGGCAGCAGCAGCACCAGCCCGCTGGTCTGGCCCCATTTGTCCTCGCCGGCCACGATGAACTGGTCCACGATGACCTGGGCCTCGTTGATGAAGTCTCCGAACTGGGCCTCCCACATCACCAGGGCGTCCTTCGCCACGACGGACTCGCCGTACTCAAACCCCAGGGCGGCGAACTCGTTCAGCGGACTGTCGTAGATCAGGAAGGCCCCCTGATCCTCGGCCAGGTTGGCCAGCGGATACCACTTGCGCTCGGTTCGATGGTCGACCAGCACCGCGTGGCGCTGGCTGAACGTCCCGCGTCGTGAATCCTGCCCGGTCAGGCGGACCGGGACCCCCTCCAGGACCAACGACCCGAAGGCCAGCGCCTCGGCCATCGACCAGTCAACGGTTCCCTTGGCCAGCATGTCCCGGCGCCGCTCCACCTGCTTGGCGAGCTTCGGGTGCGGCGTGAAGTCCGCGGGCCACGAGGTGACGCCCGAGGCGACCCGGTCGAGGACCTCCCTGGCCACGCCGGTCTCCACAGGGGGAAGCACGCCGAGGGTTTGAGGCCGTCGCTCCGGCGCGGCAGGCGGAGCGCTCTCCTTCGTCTCTTCGAATGCCTCCTCGAGGCGGCTCCGGTAGTCGTCGAGGGCCGACTCGGCCTCCTCCACCGTGATGTCCCCCCGGTTGACCAGCGTCTCCATGTACAGCTTCCGGACGGATCGGTGCTGCTCGATCTCCCGGTACATGAGCGGCTGGGTGTAGCTCGGGTCGTCGCCCTCGTTGTGGCCGTACCGCCGGTAGCACACCAGGTCGATCACGATGTCCTTCCGAAACCGCTGGCGGAAGGCGAGGGCGAGCCGGGCCACCCACACGCAGGCCTCGGGATCGTCCCCGTTCACGTGCAGGATCGGAGCCTGGACCATCTTCGCGATGTCGGTGGCGTACACGCTGGACCGTCCGGCCGACGGCGCGGTGGTGAACCCGAGCTGATTGTTGACCACCACGTGGACGGTCCCCCCGGTGGTGAAGCCGGGAAGGGCACTCATGCCGAACGTCTCGGTCACCACGCCCTGGCCG
>VAYC01000382.1:1858-4393 GCA_005885025.1 Actinomycetota bacterium
GGCTCGGGTTGGACGCCAGCTCGACGGTGATGGTCGTCCCGTCCCGCCCGGTGAACTTGCCGGTCGTTCCGACGTGGTACTTCACGTCCCCCGAGCCCTGGATGGTCTGCGGATCGATGTCACCCTCGAACTCCCTGAACACCCGGGCGTAGCTCTTCCCGACGATGTTCACCAGCACGTTCAGCCGGCCGCGGTGGGCCATCCCCATGACCACGTGCTCGACCCCGGCCCGGCCGGCGTCTTCCAGGAGGAGGTCGAGCATGGGGATCAGGCTCTCCGAGCCCTCCAGCGAGAACCGCTTGTGCCCCACGTACTTCGTGTGCAGGAAACGCTCGAAGCCTTCGGCGGCGTTCAGGCGCTCGAGGATGTGCCGCTTGTCGTCTGGGTCGATCTCCCGCGGGACCCCTTCCACCCGTTCCTGGATCCAGCGCTTCTGGTCGGGCTCCTGGATGTGCATGTACTCGACGCCGACCGTCTGGCAGTAGGAGTCGCGGAGGAGGTCGAGGACCTCGCGCAACGACTGCCTGGGCTCGCCGGGGAGGTCGTCCACGAAGAACTCCCGGTCGAGATCCCACACCGAGAGCCCATGGTGGCTCGGGTCCACCTCGGGGTGGGAAAGGACCTTCTGCGCCCCGGACCCGGTACATGTTGATGAGACGGAGCACGCCCGCCTGCTTGTCCGTGTGACCGTCCTGCGTGCCAGCGACGGCGAGCGCCCCGTGGTCGGACGTCCATCTGGCCGGCTCGTACGGGATGCGCAGCGCGGCGAACACATCCTCGTAGAAACCCGACCCCCCGGTGAGCAACTGCTCGAGCTCGGCGAGGAAGAGGCCGCTCTCGGCACCCTGGATGACCCGGTGGTCGTAGGTGCTGGTGACCCCGACGACCTTGCCCACCCCGAGCTCGGCCAGCGTCCCGGGGTCGGCCCCCTGATACTCGGAGGGGTAGTCGATCCGGCCGGTCGCCACGATCAGACCCTGGCCCGGCATGAGGCGCGGAACCGACAGCTGGGTCCCGATCGTGCCGGGGTTCGAGAGGGTGACCGTGGTCCGGGCGAAGTCGTCGGGCGACAGCTTGTTCGAGCGAACGCGGCGGATGACCTCCTCATACGCGGCCCAGAACCCGCCGAAGTCAATCTCGTTCGCGGCCTTGATGTTCGGGACGAGGAGGGTCCGGGAGCCGTCTTGCTTCTCCACGTCTACGGCCAGCCCGAGGTTGACCGTGTCGTGCCGGAGGACGTAGGGCTCACCCTCGACGTCCAGGAAGCTGGACTTCATCACCGGGACCGCTTCGAGCGCCCGGATGATGGCGTACCCGATGAGATGGGTGAAGCTGACCTTCCCGCCGCCCCGGTTGGCCGCGAGGAAGCGGTTGATCGAGCGCCGGTTCTCCTCCAGGAGCTTCGCGGGGATGAACCGGAACGACGTGGCGGTCGGGACCTCCAAGCTCGACCGCATGTTCTGCACCACCCGCTCGGCCCCGAACCGGATCCGCTCCGCTCCCTCGGGAACCGTTGGCTTGGGAGCTCGTGGCTTGGGAGCCCCCGTGGCCTGCGAAAGGCCCTCGCTGACACTCGGGCCCTTCTCCGGCCGTCCTGTCGCAGCGGCCTTCTCTTCCTCCGGCGGGGCGACCGTCGCCCCGGTTACCAATCCGCCGGTGCGGGGTTGGAAGTCCTCGAAGAAGTCCTTCCACCGCTCATCGACGGAGTCAGGATCCTCCCGATACCGCCGGTACATCTCGTCGATCAGCCACATGTTCGGGCCGAGGGCCGAGGGATCGATGCTGTCGTATCCGCTCATCGCGTCGTTCGGGTTCCGGGCCATCCCGGTGGCCGCAACGGTGTACCTCCTCCCAGCAATGATTCCACGTACGAGGCAAACGGCAGGCTCACGACTCCCGGTACCACTCCACCGTGGCCCGAAGCCCGTCTCGAAGGGGGGTCCAGGGCTTCCATCCCAGCTCCTTCGCGGCCAGCTGGCTGTCGAGAGCGCTCCGGCGGAGGTCCCCGTCCCTCCTCGGGCCATACTGGGGTTTCCCCCGGAACCCGGTCAGCTGCGCCAACAGGCGGACGAGCTGGTTCACGGACGTCTCCACACCGGTCCCCACGTTGAGGAGCGCCCCCGACCCCCGTTCCGCGGCCAGGGCGAAGGCATGCACCGCGTCGTCGACGTAGGTGTAGTCGCGCGTCTGCTCGCCGTCGCCGTAGACCGTGGGCATGTCGCCGGCCAGCATCTGGGTCGCGAAGAGCGCCACGACCCCGGCCTCGCCCTCCGAGTCCTGCCTCGGGCCATACACGTTGGCCAGGGCCAGCGTCGTGTAGTCGAGTCCCCGGGTCCGCCGGTAGAACTCCAGGTAATGGATGCCGACGGCCTTGCTGATGCCGTACGGGGAGATCGGCCGGCCCCGGTTCCGGTGAGCCTCCTTGACCGGGAGGACCTTGGGTTCGCCGTACAGCGTTCCTCCCGATCCCGCGTATACGACCTTCCGGGCGCCGGTCCCTGCCGCGCACTCCAGCACGTTCAAGAGGCCGATCAG
>VAYC01000383.1 GCA_005885025.1 Actinomycetota bacterium
GAGCGCGGCCAGCACATTGGCCATCGCCGTCCCTCGAGTGTCGTGAAAGTGCAGGTTCAGCGGGACCTCCCCCAGCCGATCGCGCATCAGTCCCACCACTTCCCACACCCCGGTCGGCGTCCCCATACCCGTGGTGTCCCCCAACGAGATGCTCTGTGCGCCCACGCTGAGAACGCGTTCAGCGACCTCGAGGACGCGCTGGGGAGCCACGTCTCCCTCGTAGGGATCCCCGAAGGCAGCGGAGATGGACACCTCGACGGGCAGCCCCGCCGATCGGGCCACGGCCACCACGTCGGCCACGTCTCCCACCGATTCCGCCACGCTCTTCCCGAGGTTCTTGCGGTTGTATCCCTCCGCCGCGCCCAAGAACGCCTGGAGCGAGGCGAACCCTCCGGCCTCCGCGGCCGCTTCGGCTCCCCGGCGGTTGGGCACGAGGGCTGAGTAGGCCACGTCCTTCGCGGGATGCACTCGCTTCCACACCTCCGCCGCCTCGGCCATGGCCGGGACCGCTGTGGGGGAGACGAAGGACACCGCCTCGATCTTCGGCACGCCGGTCGCCGAGAGCGCGTCGATCAGCCGGGCCCTGGCCTCCACCGCGAGCGGCTTTTCTGCCTGGAGTCCGTCCCGCGGGCCGACCTCGCGGATGGTCACGCGCTGTGGCAGGGTCAGCGGCCCTGCCACTTGGGGTCTCGCTTCTCGTTGAAGGCGGCGACGCCCTCCCGCCGGTCCTCCGACGCCACGTCGCGGCGCCACGCCAGGTCTTCCAGCTCGAGGGCATCCGCCAGCGGCATCCCGAACCCACGATCGATAGCGGCCTTGGCCTCCCGTACGGCCACCGGGGACGCCTTGCAGATCTCCCCGGCCAGCTCCATGGTTGTCGACCGAAGGGCTTCCCGCTCGACCAATCGGGTGACCAGGCCCATCTCGAACCCCTCCTCGCCGCTGATGCGCCTCCCGGTGAAGATCATTTCCTTCGCCCGGCCCAGACCCACTTTCCGGGCCAGCACCTGCGTCCCTCCTCCTCCCGGAACGATGCCGACGGCCACCTCTGGAAGACCGAATACCGCGTCGCGGGAGGCCACGATCAGGTCACAGCTCAGGACGAGAACCCCCCACCGAGCGCGTACCCGAACACCGAGGCGATGGTCGGTTGGGGAAGGGCCCGGAGCGAATCGAACAGCGCGCGGACCAGGATCCGATTGCGCATCCATCCGCCGTCGTCCAGCTTGTTGCGCTCCTTGAGGTCGGCCCCCACGCAGAAGGCCTTGTCTCCCGCCGCGTCGAGGACCACCACCCACGTGGCCGGGTTCGCCGCCGCTTGCAGCAGCGCCCCAGCCAGTTCGTTTGCGAACTCTCCCGAGATCGCATTCAGCGACTCCGGCCGGTTCAGCGTGACCACGGCGACGTGGTCCTCCAGTCGGACTTCAGCGAGGCTCAACTTCGCGCTCGCCGTAGTCCGAACCAATACACGCCGCCGCCGAGCACGACCGCCGTCAGCGTGAAAGCCACCCCGGCGGGAATCGATCCGCGGATGAAGGCCGCGATCGCCGCGGCGGCCTGGAGAACAGCGATCATCCCGAAGATCGGCAGCCAGAACCGGTACACGGAGCGGTTGTCGTAGGGCCGCCTTCCCGGGTCCCAAGAGCGACGTGGCTCGCTCATACGGGTGGGACGCCGTGGCGGCGGCCGCTGAACTCCCTGTCCTTTCCCCGGGCCTGCGCCAAGCGCTTGATCAATTCGGCTCGCAACTCATCCGGCTGGACCACCGCGTCCACCACGTTCTCCGAAGCGAGATGCAGCAGGTCGATGTCCTCCTCGTATGCGCGCCGCCGCTCCGCAACGAACGCCGCTCGCTCGCCCGGGTCTTCGATAGCCTGGATCTTGTTGAAGTAGACCGCGTTGATGGCCGGATCGGGCCCCATCACCGCGATGCGAGCCGTGGGCAGCGCGATCGTGGCGTCAGGCTCGAACCCCGGCCCGGCCATCGCATACAGCCCGGCCCCGTAGGACTTGCGGACGACAACGCAGAACTTGGGGACGGTGGCTTCGCTCACCGCGGTGATCAGCTTGGCGCCGTGGCGGATGATGCCCTGCCGTTCCACCGTCGACCCGATCATGAAGCCGGGCACGTCGGCGAGGAAGATCAGCGGGATGTTGAAGGCGTCACACAGCCACACGAACCGGGCCACCTTGTCCGCCGAATCCACGAACAGCACGCCGCCCTTGTGCAGGGGCTGGTTCGCCACGACCCCGACGACCTCGCCGTCCAGGCGCCCCAGTCCGGTGATGACCTCCTTCGCCCAATCCGGCTTGATCTCGAAGAACGAGTCCTCGTCGACGAGGCCGGCCACCACCGCGTACATGTCGAAGGCCTTTGATTCCTCCTCCGGTACCAGCCCGGCCAACGAACCTCGGTAGGCGGGAGGCCGGCCGTCCACACGGGGAGGGCTTTCCTCCCAGCTCGAAGGGAAGTACGAGAGGTAGGCGCGGGCGACCTCGATGGCGGCCTTGTCGTCGGGGACCAGGAGGTCGCCAGACCCGGACACCTCGCAGTGCATCCGCGCTCCGCCCATCTCTTCGAGCGAGACCTTCTCCCCGATGACCTCTTCGGCCATGCGGGGCGAGCCCAGATACATCGAGGCGTTCTTCTCCACCATGAACACGACGTCACAGAAAGCCGGGATGTATGCCCCGCCGGCCGCGCTCGGCCCGAACAGACAGCAAACCTGCGGGATCCGTCCGGAGGCCTGGACCTGGTTGTAGAAGATCTTCCCGGCGCCCCGGCGGCCTGGGAACATCTCGACCTGTCGGTCGATCCTCGCGCCGGCCGAGTCGACCAGATACACGAGGGGGATCTTTCGCTTCCGGGCGAGCTCGATGATCCGGATGATCTTCTCCACCGTCGCCGGCCCCCACGACCCCGCCTTCACCGTGGAGTCGTTGGCCATCACCGCGACCGGGCGGCCGTGCACCGATCCGATACCCGTGACGACGGCGTCGGCCGGAAGGTCCCCGGCAAGCGCGCCGACCAGCAAGCCCTCCTCGGTGAACCCGTCGGCGTCGTCGAGGAGCAGGCGCAGGCGTTCCCGCACGAACAGTTTTCCCTGCTCGGCGAGTTTCTGATGATATTTCTCCGCGCCGCCCGCCATGGCCCGCCGGGTGGCATCGTCGGCTGCCTGGCTCGTGGATGGCCCCTCAGCCGTCACGCCGAAGAGTCTAGCTTCCCGGACGCCCGCTCCCGATTCACTCCAGCGTGAAGTGTGGACAGACGAGATATTGGATACAAAGAGGGTGGTACGCGCCTGGAGGAACCGATGGACGTATTCACGGTCTTCGAAGCGGTGGGTCTGTGGGCGGGGCTCAAGGCGATGAAGCTCGCTTGGGATCCGATCCTACAGCGGATCGCCAGCGTCTCCGCGTTCCTGTGCGCTCTGGGGCTGCTCCGGTCGGCGATGGCGCTGATCCCTCAACTCCGCGGCTTGTAGCTCCCGCCCCTTCGATCCACCGGGCCGTTCGAGGAACGCAGGTATCAGCCAGGACTGGGCGCGACCGGTTCTCTCGGAAACGGGGCTATCCGGACCGGCGGGCCTTGCCCAAAACGTAGACGAAGAGCGCGACCAGGACAACTACCACGATCGCCAGTGCAACGATGCCCCCGGTTCCCAATGCGAGCATTGAGGTCCCCCCTTTCGTTTGGGACGGATGGAATCCTTCCAGAGGATTGAGTGGAAAACAAGCATCTCCGCCAAAAGCGCCCCCTCTATGGAGCTTGATCCGACCTCACGAAAACGAGGCCCTCGTCGTCCTCATGGAGTAGCCTCCAGCCCGGGTCGGAGCGGATGGCTGCAATGAGGCTCCCTTGCTGGCTCCGGCTGGCCACCACGACCCGGATGCGCCAGGCATCCAGGACCTTCTGCCAACCATCCAACGCCCCCGAGACCTGGTCGTACTGGTTCCAGACGCGCGCGCTGAACACCTCGATCCGCGAGTCATCGAACACCGGGGTACGCGGGAAACGGAATTCGAACCACGATCCCCACAGCTCGGGGTTGAACATCCGGTCTCCGGGCCGCAGCACCGATGCCAGGGAGGCAGTAACGCCTCGAGGCGCATGGTCAAGGAGCGCATCGGGACCGCCCGATCCCCCTGTACGCCACCAGGGGAGGAGGATCAGCACGAGCAGCAGGATCATGCCGGCGAGGGCTGTGTTCGCGGGCG
>VAYC01000043.1:0-12661 GCA_005885025.1 Actinomycetota bacterium
AGATGTCCCGAGCCGAAGCTGGACGCAAGGGTGGCATGACCACCAAACAGCGCCACGGTGAAGAATTCTTCGGCAAGATCGGGCGCATCGGCGGCAAGAAGGGCGGCGACACCACCAAGCGACGGTATGGGGTGGAGTTCTACCAGCGCATCGGGCGAAAAGGCGGTTCGAAGTAGCTCCGCTGCCGTCCTCGACTGAGGGGCGGGCGAGACCCGCCTCTCCTGCGTCCGGACCGCTTTGCCATACTGCTACGCGTGCGGACCAGCGTCGACGTCCATAACTTCCTGGTCGAACGTGACGTCCCTCACGAAGTCTTCCCGGTTCGAGGCCGGCTGCGCTCACCGGAGCGGCTGGCCGCCATCCTCGAGCTTCCACCGGAAGAAGTCGGGAAGGTGATCGTGTTCGAGGGATCCGCGGGCGCCGTGGCAGCCGTGGTGCCTGCGGGTCGGACTCCCGACACGACCAAGGTCCGCAAGGCGGCCGACCGCCCCGATCTGGAGCTTGCTGCGGATGACCGAGCCGCAGCGCTGACCGAGTACCTCCCCGAATCCTTGCCTCCCGTTGGCCTTCCTGACGGAGTCCTCTTGGTTCTCGACCGATCGTTGGCTCGAGACGCCGTCCTCTATTTCGCGGGCGGGGAGGCCAGGGCCGTGCTCAAGATCCGGGGGAAGGACCTCGTCCGAGCCGCCCGGGCGACGGTGGCCCGCATCGCCTCCACCACGGAGTGAGACGCCCCATGCCCATGAAGACCCGCTCGGAGTTCTCCGCGGGCGGCGTCGTGGTCCGGGACGACCCCGGAGGCTCCGAGGTCGCCCTGGCGGCGCGGCGTACCCGCAAAGGGGACCTCGCCTGGGGGTTGCCGAAGGGCGTGATCGAGCGCGGCGAGCAACCCGAACAGACAGCCCTTCGAGAGGTCCGGGAAGAGACCGGGCTGCAGGCCGAGATCATCCGCCCGCTGGGCGAGATCTCCTACTGGTTCGTCTGGGAGGGAGAGCGGGTCCGCAAGAAGGTGGTCTTCTTCCTGATGCGGGCAGTGGGAGGTGACACGTCACTCCACGACCACGAGATGGAGGAGATCCGGTGGTTCCCGCTGCACCAGGCGGTCAAACAGGCGAGCTACCCGAGCGAACGGGACGTGATCCGGCGAGCCGCCGAGGCGATGTAGCCTCCCCCATGACCCGGTGCTGAGGGAAGCGCTGCTTGGAGTTCTTTCGGGCTTCGTGGCCGGGACCATGGGCGGAGCCTTCGGAGTAGGCGGCGCCATCATCACCACTCCCGCGGTTCAGGTTCTTCTGGGAGCGCGGCCCATCATCGCAGTGGGCACCCCCCTTCCCGTGATCTTCCCGACCACCCTGTCCGGGATGCAGGCCTATCGGCGGGCCGGGCAGATCGACTACCGGGCGGTGAGGTGGGCAGCGCCCCCGGGGGCGGCCGGGGCCGCAGGTGGCGCGCTGCTGACGAGCGTGGTTGACGCCCGGTTCCTCCTTCTGGCGACGGCTGCGCTCATCGCGTGGCAGGCCGCGCGAGTGGGACTGGGGAGGGCGGTCGCCGAAAGGCCTGGTCGCCAGGTCCATCCCTCTTCCCTTGGCTTCGTTTTCATGGGACTGGCGGCCGGGTTCGCGTCCGGGCTGCTCGGGATCGGGGGCGGAGTGGTGATGGTTCCGGTCATGGTGGGATGGCTGGGGATGCCGTTGAAGCGAGCCTTGGGCACTTCGCTCGTCATCATCGCCTTCATGGTCATCCCGGGAACGATCGTCCACGCCATCCTCGGCCACATCGATTGGGCGATCTTCCTGTGGCTCACGTTGGGAGTGGTTCCCGGCGCGGCTCTGGGCTCTCGCTGGACGATCCGGGCACGGGAGCGAACCCTTCGGCTGACGGTCGCGTCCTTCCTGATGGTCGTGGCGCTGGCCTACGGAGCTTTCGAGATCCACGACCTCATCGTGCGATAGGCCCTCACTACAATGAGCGCGCCGCCAATGAGACGCCTGCTCACCGCCCCGCTCCTCGTCCTCTTTGCGGGAGCCATCTCGGGACCGCGCTCGCTTCACGCCCTCGCCCAGGTCGCGCCCCCGGTGCAGCTCACACTGGTCTCGCAATCGGCGTGGAACGGCGTGGGGCGGCCCCTGCAAATCTCGTTCCAGGCCACCAATGCCTCCGCCAGTGCCCTGGACGACCTCTCGGTGGAACTCATCGTGGGGGCCCCCGCCACGTCCCGTTCGCTTTACGAGCTTTCGCTCACTCAAGACCCGGCCCCGCTCATCGCATCCCCTTTCCCCCAGAGAGGAACGCTCGCTCCGGGAGAGACGCGGGCCTTTCGCATCGACCAGTCGGTCAACGACCTGAGCGCGAGGGGCGACAGCGGACTCTTTCCATTGAAGGTCGAGCTTCGCTCGCGAGACGTCGCGGTCGGCACCCTTCGGATGCCGATGATCTTCTTGATCGAGCGGCCGAAGGTTCCGCTCGATCTCGCGTGGACCTGGGTCCTGTCCGAACCCGTTCAGCATCGGCCGGACGGCACGTTCCTCCCCGGAACGCTCGAGTCCGACATCGCTCCCGGCGGGCGTCTCACGGAGATGGCGGCGGCCCTCGACGGCCTGGGCTCCCGGCCGGTCGACGTGGTGGTCTCTTCGGTCCTCCTCGACCAGCTGCAGCGAATGGCCGGGGGCTACCGGATCCTGGATGTGGCCGGCACCGTTCGGACCGTGCCCAAAGGGGATGGAGGAGCTGCCGACGCCGCCGCGCTCCTGCAGACCCTGCGCGGGGTCGCCGGCCGGCACGAAACGGAGCTGATTGCCACCCCGCTCCAGGATCCGAGTCTGCCGGCCCTTTTCCGAGCCGGCCTGGGACCCGAGCTTCAGACGCTCATTGACGGGGGACAAGCCCTCGTCGGAAGCGCGCTGGGCCGAAGCGCCACCTCCGACGTGGTCCGGCCCTTCCGGTCGGAGCTCGACCCCGCGACCCTTCCTCTCCTGTCCGGGATCGGGGCCCGGACCGTCCTGCTCGACCCCGGCTTCGTCGCTGCCCAGAAGTTCGAATCGCCTCCGGTGTTCCGCCTGGTGGCCGGACGGGCCTCCGTGGCCGCCGTCCTCCCCAACCCGGAGCTTGCGGCGCTCGCGGCCACCTACCAGACGGACCCCGTGCTTGCGGCCCAGGTCTCCCTCGGTGAGCTCGCCTCGATCTGGTTGGAGCTGCCGGGCACACCGGCTCGTGGGGCAGCGGTCCTGTTCGGAGAGGACGCCGGGATGCCGCCATCTTTCTTCGCCAGCTTCGCCCGGCTGGTTCGAGCCTCGCCGTGGCTGGCCCCGATGACCGCCTCGAGGTTCGTCTCCAGCGTCCCATCCTCGAACCGCGAGTCCGTCCCTCCCCGCGCGTACGCTTCCTTCGGGACTTCCTACCTCGACCGGCTGATCACTTCACGGGCATCCCTCACCAGGTTCCACGAGACGGTGGCCGGTTCGGGGTCGCTCGAAGACAGCCTTCGGGAGGACCTCCTGACCGCGCAGAGCAGCACGATGCTCTCGGATCCTTCCCTGGGCCTCTCCTTCGTCGACGCTGTCGCGAAAGCGATCCGCCGAATCTACGACCACGTGCGCATCGACACCACCGTGGTGACGTTGCCTTCGCAACGAGGCCTGCTCCCCCTGAGCCTCAGCAACGACTCCGGCCAGCAGCTCCGAGTGGTCTTGCGGCTCGTGAGCGATCGGCGTCTTCAGTTCGTGGAGGGCGCGGCGCAACCCGTCACCCTGGGTCCCGGTCGACGGACCCTCACCATCCGCGTGCGTGCCCAGACGACGGGACGCATCCCGGTAAAGGTCCAGATCCTGTCGTGGGGTGCCCTCCCCGAACCGATCGCTGAGAAGACCATCGTGATCCGATCCACCGCCTACAATCTGGTGGCGCTCTTCGTCACCATCGGGGCCGCGCTGTTCTTGCTGGGTTGGTGGGGAAGGAGGTTGCTGCCTCGGCGGAGGTCGTGAAGCCCCCCGAGTCCCCCGACGACGCCGGGGCGACCCCACAGACTCCGACAGGCGAAGGCGCCGTCGATTCGGCGCAGACGTTCGTCAGGTACTCCGCCGTCATGTCGGTAGGGACCGCGCTGTCCCGCTTGACCGGCTTCCTCCGCGTGGCGGCCATGGCGTACGCCCTGGGAGTAGCGGAGAGCCGGCTGGCCGACGCTTACAACGTGGCCAACACCACCCCGAACGCGGTCTACGAACTGGCCCTGGGCGGGATCCTCGCCTCGGTCCTCGTGCCGGTCTTCGTGCAACGCCTGAACAAGGACGGACGCGAAGCAGCCTGGCACACAGGGCGAACGGTGCTCACCTTCGCCTTTCTGGTCCTCGGCGCGGTAATGGTCATCGGAATCTTCGCGTCGAGCCTCATCATCAGGGCGTATACCTTCCGTGTGCACGGCCCCGAAGCGGAAGCGGAGCGGGCCCTCGCGTCCTTCTTCCTGAGATGGTTCATGCCGCAGATCGTCTTCTACGGCTTGGGGGCCGGCGTGGCCACGGGGCTGTTGAACGCCCACCGGAAGTTCGCGGCCCCGATGTTCGCCCCGATCCTCAATAACCTCATCGTGACGGCGACGTTCTTCATCTTCGCGGCGATGCCCGGACCGAAGGGGACCATTGCCATCACCTCGGCTCAGAAGTACGTCCTGGCCATCGGGACGACGGCCGGGGTGGTCGTCATGTCGTTCATCTTGTGGCCTTTCCTCCGGAGGTTGGGGTTCCGGTGGCGCTGGTCGCTCGACCTCAAGGATGCTGGATTCCGGCAGATCGTCCGGCTTGCGGGGTGGGTCTTCGTCTACGTCCTGGCGAACCAGATCGGCTATCTGGTGGTGCTGATCCTGGCGGCCCAGCGGCAGGGCGGGTACACGGCCTACACGTCCGCTTTCATCTTCTTCCAACTCCCCTACGCCATCTTCGTGGTCTCGATCATGACCGCCCTGCTTCCCTCGATGTCCTCGCGATGGGTGGATCGCGATCTCGCCACGTTTCGAACCCTTCTGAGCCAGGGCATCCGAGGAACGGCCTTCATCGTGATCCCGGCGGCGTTCGGCTATCTGGCCCTGGCCGTGCCCATCCTGCGGCTGCTCCTCCAGCGCGGCGTCATGCGCCCGCAGAGCACCGAGCTGCTTGCGGGCGTCCTTCAGTTCTTCTCGCTGGGCCTCTTCTCGTTCTGTGCCTTCCAGCTCTTCCTACGGGCCTTCTACGCCATGCAGGACACCCGGACCCCAGCCCTCATCAACCTGTTCGCGGTGGGCTTGAACACTGCAGTCAACTTCCTCTACTACCGATATCTGAAAGTGGAGGGGTTGGCCTTGGGACACGCCACCGCGTATACGTTCGCCGCCGTCATGGCGGCCTTCATCCTCCACCGCCGGTTGGGCGGCCTGGAGGGACGCCGCCTGGCGCCCGTCCTCGGGCAGATCCTGGTAGCCGGAGCGGCCACGGGCGGAGCCTCGTGGCTGGTCGCCCGGTGGATGTCCGATGCCGTCGGGACGGCCTCGCTCGGCCCCCAGTTGCTCCAGGTGGGAGGGGGGCTGGTTGCTGGCCTCGGCACCTTCCTGATCATCGCGATGGCGTTCCGGATGCCAGAGATCAGGTTGATCAAACAGACCGCCCTCAGCAGGCTGGGTCGGCGATGAGACGGCGGAGAATCACGAACGGCGTCGCCTCCCTCCTCGCCGGGGAGAGCGGCTACGTTCGGGGGTTGATCCTTCAAGCCCTCCTGGCCATGACCATCCTCGGCCTCGCCATCAACGACGGTGGGCAGATCGTCTCGGCCCAGGTCCGCGCGGAGAGCGTGGCCCGTGTGGCCGCCAGGGCCGGCGCCGACACGTGGTACCGGATCCACCAGCCCGATCGGACGAAGGCCGACGCAAAGGCGGCGGCAGCGAAGATCGACCCCACGGCCACCGTCACCGATGTCGACATCGGGACCGACGGTACCGTGACCGTCCGTGTGGAGAAACAAGCGAACACCCTCGTCGTTGATCGGCTCGGATTCCTCAAGGAGTACGCCACCCAAGTCGCCACCGACAGCGAGACGGGGCCCGCACCTAGGTAGGTGAGCGGGCCTCCGTGGGTAGACTGCCCGCATGGAGGCGGTGGCGCCCGAACGGCGACTCGCCGGCCGGTACGTGCTCGAGGAGCTCATCGCCACGGGCGGTATGGCGGAGGTGTGGCGGGCCCGGGACGAAGTGTTGGCCCGGATGGTAGCGGTGAAGATCCTCCGGGCAGACCTCGCCGACGATCCCTCGCTGTCGGAGCGCTTCCAGCGGGAGGCTGTCACCGCGGCGCGGCTCACCCATCCCCACATCATCAGCATCTTCGACACGGGCATCGACGACGACACCCGCTACATCGTGATGGAGCACTTCGCGGGTCGGTCGCTTCGAGAGATCCTCGAGGATCGGAAGGCATTACCCATGGGCGAATCCGTAGCGATCATGCTCCCCGTTCTGGATGCGCTCGGGTTCGCCCACGGCAATGGCCTGATCCACCGCGACGTCAAGCCCGGCAACATCCTGGTGGAGAACGGGCGGGTCAAGGTCACCGACTTCGGGATCGCCAAGGCCGCGTACGCGCATGGTGACCTCACGACCACGGGAGCCATGCTCGGCACCGTGAGATACATCTCACCCGAGCAGGTCGAAGGCGGAGAGATCGATTCCCGGTCCGATCTGTACTCGGCTGGCGTCGTCCTCTACGAGATGCTCACCGGCCGTCCTCCCTTCGCGGCGCAGACCGACGTAGCCACAGCCATGATTCGGCTCACCTCCGACCCGCTCCCTCCTCGCGCCATACGCCCTGGGATCCCCCGAGGGCTGGAGTCGGTGGTGATGCGGGCCCTGGCCCGGGGGCCCGAGGACCGCTTCTTTTCCGCCGAAGCCATGCGCGCGGCCCTCGAACGGCAGGCCGGCCCCTTCGACCCATCGGTCACCCAGCCCTTTCGGCCGACCCATCACGCCGACGAAGAGGCTCCGTCCCGCCGAGGATCGGCCCTTCGGTCGTGGATGCTCGTCCCGCTGCTCTTGATCCTGCTGGCCGGCGCGGCGCTTGCGGCCGGGCTGGCGCTCGGCAGGCTCGAGATCGGCGGACCCCTTGGCGTGCGGCCCGCGCCGCAGGCCACGGACAATGCCCCCGCCGACGCCGCTCGGATCCGCGTGGTGGGAGCGAAGGACTACGACCCTGAGGGAGCCGATGGCTCAGAGAACTCGAACGAGACCCCGCTCGCCATCGATGGCAATCCCTCCACTGCCTGGGTGACCGACCACTACTCCACGGCGGGATTCGGCCGCCTGAAGGATGGCGTGGGCCTGTGGCTGGAGTTCGGCCGGCTTACGCAAGTCGGACGGGTCATCATCCGCAGTCCGCTCCCCGGGTGGACCTTCGAGCTGAAGGCCGGCTCTCTCGCTCACCTTTCGGGCCCGCTGGCCTCTGACGCCGGCCAGACCACATTCTCGACCTCCGCGTCGGGCCGAGCAGACATCACCCTCGAACCTGTCCAGACCTCGGGCATCCTCATCTGGATCACGGGGCTGGCACCCGACCAAGGACGCTTCGCCGCAGCCGTCGCCGAGGTCTCTGTTCAAGGAAAGTCGTGACCGAACCGACTCCGTTAGAGCCGACCGATCCGGTCCTCGTCCGTCGCTTCCAGCAGGGACAGGAACAGGCGTTTGCCGTCTTGATGGAGCGCCACGAGCGGCGCGTTTACAACCTCGCTTACCGCATGCTCGGAAGTCCCGAGGACGCGCGCGATGCCACCCAGGATGCCTTCCTCTCCTGCTTCCGCCACTTGGCGAAGTTCCGTGGGGATTCCTCGTTCTCCACGTGGCTGCACCGAATCGCGCTCAACGCCTGCTACGACGCCCTTCGCCGCCGGCGCGACACCACCAGCCTGGAGGGCCGCTCCGTCGATCCCATGCCCGTGCCCGACCACGCCGACCGGGCGGCCGCGGCCACCGACGTGCAGCGGGCCCTGTTGGGCGTCCCGCCCGACTTTCGTGCCGTCCTCGTCATGCACGAGCTCCAGGACCTACCGCTCGAGGACATCGCCGCGACGTTGGGGCTTCCGGTGGGGACCGTGAAATCCCGCCTCCACCGGGGACGCGTCGCCCTCGGCCGTATCCTCTCGGGCGGCCGGGCGGATGGAACCCCGAACCCTGGCGCTCCCGTCCAAGCCACCAAACCCATGAAGACACGACCCCATCTGAACTCATGAGCGACCATCCCCACTCTCCCGATACGTGGACGGCTCGGCCACCACCGTAGAGCGCGAGGCCGTCGAAGCGCATCTGGCCTCCTGCCAACAGTGCCGCGAAGAGGCGGACCTCGCCACGGCGGCCAGGACGGCGCTAGCCTCGCTTCCAGAGTTGGATCCACCCGGACTGGCCGGACAGGGGCTCGCCGGTCTTCGAGGGAGCGTCCCGAAGGCCCTTCCCGAGACGATCGAGCAAATTTCCGCTGCCGCCCAGACCGAGCAGTCACGAAAGATCCGCCGCGACAGGCGGGCCTGGGTGCCAGCCCTCGCCGCCGCGGCCATCGTGGTCATCGCCGGGTTGATCTCCCTGCCGATCCTCTTGCGGGGAGGAGGTGGCCCGACCACTGCCGGGTCGAACCCGGCCGGTCCGACCTCGAGCGAGAGCCCGGTTCCCGCCCTGGTCGATGTGGGGGCGAGCTACACCCCTGCAACCTTGAATTCGCTGGCCATGCGCCTGGCTCCCGCGGCCCGGTTGGCAGAAAGCGCTCCAACGACGACTCCTGGACCGACCCACTCCGCGTTCGGCCCAGCCCTCACTCCCGGGCCCGGAAAGGTCGCCGCGGGCTCGGCCGACCAGGCAGCGAGCCGCGGCGCGCTGGACTGCCTCATCGCGGGAGGTGGCCTCGAACCGGACGCGTTGCCGGTCTATCTCGAAGCGGCCACCTTCAAAGGTGTCCCGGCCTACATCGGGGCCTTCGCCAGGCCGGGGTCCAGATTGAACCTCGTGGTGGTAGCGGTCAGCCGGGGCACCTGTCAGCCGCTGTACACACTCAGCCGGCCGGCCTGACCTCTCGTCATTCGCGGCGTGCGCGGGCCACCGCGCGGAACACCCGCACCGGGCCCAAGTGTTGCTATGGGAAGATGACTTCCGTGCAAGATCGCAGCGTGGTGATCCTGGGATCCGGCCCCGCCGGGCTCACCGCAGCACTCTACGCGGCGCGCGCCAACCTCATCCCGCTCGTGCTGAAAGGGGTCGATGCGGGCGGGCAGCTCATGCTCACAACGGAGGTCGAGAACTTTCCCGGGTTCCCCGACGCCATCCTCGGTCCCGAGCTCATGGAGCGGATGGAGAAGCAGGCGGCCCGCTTCGAGGCCGAGCTGCTCCATCAGGAAGCCACCCGCGTCGACCTGTCGAGCCGGCCCTTCGGCGTGTGGTCGGGGGACGAGGAATGGCGAGCGAAGACCCTGATCATCGCCACCGGCGCCAAGGCCAAGATGCTGGGCCTTGAATCGGAGCGGCGTCTGCTCGGCCACGGCGTCTCGACGTGCGCGACCTGCGACGGCTTCTTCTTCCGCGGCCAGGAGCTCTTGGTGGTGGGCGGTGGCGACTCGGCCCTGGAGGAAGCGTTGTTCCTGACCCGCTTCGCCACGAAGGTGACCCTCGTTCACCGGCGGGGCCAGCTCCGAGCCTCGAAGATCATGCAGGATCGCGCCCTCGCGCATCCCAAGATCGAGGTGCTATGGGACTCGGTCGTCGAGGAGGTTCTCGGGGACGGCCAGGTCGCCGGCGCGCGGATCACGAACGTGAAGACCTCCGAGACCGCCGACGTGGCGGCGGGTGGCGTCTTCGTCGCCATCGGCCACACGCCGAATACCGCGCTCTTCGAAGGCCAGCTCGAGATGCAAAACGGTTATATCGCTGTAGAGGAGCCGAGCACTCGAACCAGCGTGGAGGGAGTTTTCGCCTCCGGCGACGTCGTCGACTTCGTGTACCGCCAGGCCATCACCGCTGCCGGCATGGGGTGTCAGGCCGCCATCGACGCTGAGCGATTCCTCGAGGCCCAGGGCCACTGACCAACCGATCTGGCGCGGAGGGCCCCCTCCGAACATAGACTGGGCCGGTGTCCCGAGCGAACCCGCCGACCAGGCCACGACGGTGGTGGACTCGAGCAACCATCGTCGTTCCACTGGCGCTGCTGACGGCAGCCGCGTGGCCGGGCTCCGGCACCCGGCACCAGCAGGCGCGGGGTTCGGGGGCACGGGAGAGCCTCTTCGCCGGAACGACGGCCGTGTCGGCCCTCACCCCGAAGCCGGCCTACTACCGTCCCGTGGTCGCGGACGGCAAGGTGTTTCCCGTGGCTCGATCGAACTACCTGTCCTTGATCGAGTTTCCGAACAGCTGGCATGCTCCCCGGCTCCGCCTGGTGAACGGCAAGTGGCTGCTCATCGGGGTCCACGAAGGGATCGACATCAGCGCCGAGCGGGGCAGCCCCATCCTGTCGATGGAGCCCGGGGTGGTGGAGAACGTCGGCTGGACCTTCTACTCGGGAACTCGGGTCGGTGTACGAGGGGTCGACGGCCGCTACTACTTCTACGCCCACCTCTCCAGCGTCCAGCAGGGAATCGTCGTCGGCGCGCACGTGTCCGCCGGCACGGTGCTCGGCCTCGTTGGCAACACCGGATACGGCCCGCCCGGACACCGCGACGAGTTCCCGCCCCACCTACATTTCGGGATCGAAGTGGGCGCGCACTGGGTAAACCCCTATTCCACTCTCGTGTCGCTCTATGCCGCTACCGTTGGGTCGACAGATCAGTGGCAGACCGAACTCGACCGTCTGGCGTCGACAGGTCGAAGCTCCGCCTGGCGGGCCATGGCACAGCGAATCTACATGAGTCTTTCGCCTGCCAGTGGGGAATAAAGTGACCGGCGGTCCTGTTTCGGATGTGCGGGTGAGGAGGAACACGAATGTCCGATAACGTCATCCAGGTCTCAGACGGGGATTTCGAAGCCGAGGTTCTCGGATCGGACCGGCCGGTCTTGGTGGACTTCTGGGCAGAGTGGTGCGTGCCGTGCCACATGGTGTCGCCGGTGATCGAGGAGATCGCCCGAGATCATGCCAAGGAGCTCAAGGCAGCCAAGCTGAACGTGGACGATAACCCGGAGACCACGAAGAAGTACGCGGTCATGAGCATCCCGACGCTCATCGTTTTCAAGGATGGAAAGGAGCTGGCTCGCGTGGTGGGGGCGCGAGGCAAGGACGCCATCCTCCGCGAGATCCAGCCGCATCTGGCTGCCTGACCCGGTCGGCTTCATCCACCGCGCCCGTGTCGCCGGACCGGGTTCCGCAGGCGCCCTCTCACCTTCAGAATGTCCCTGATGCAGACGCTCTCTCGCGGCGATAGAGGCGGAGCGGTCCTCGACATCCAGGCGCGCCTCGGGTCACTCGGGCATCCGATCGATCCGAACGAGCACGGTAACTTCGGTCCGAGTACCGAAGTGGCCGTCCGAACCTTCCAGGAGCGCCGGCACCTGATCGTGGACGGGATCGTCGACGAACACACCTGGGCCGAGCTGGTAGAGGCGGGGTACTCGCTCGGTGACCGAGTGCTCTACCTTCGGTACCCGTATTTCCGCGGAGACGACGTCCGGGATCTTCAGGCCGGACTGAACCTCCTGGGGTTCGACGCGGGGCGCGAGGACGGAATCTTCGGCGGGCGCACCGATCGGGCCGTGCACGACTTCCAGAGGAACGTCGGCCTGCCTCCAGACGGCATCGTCGGGGTCACCACCGTGGAGGGGCTTCGGCGACTTCGTCCCGTCGGGCCGGGCCCCGGCCGGGCAGACGTGCGCGAGGGCGAGGCCTTGCGCCGGCTCTCCGCGAGCTTGCAGGGGGCTCGGATCGCAGTGGACGCTGGTCACGGTGCCGGCGATCCAGGATTCCTTGGGGCCCGCGGACTGAGCGAAGCCGAGGTGGCGCTCCAGATCGCCGAGGACCTCGCCGTGGAACTGGAGTCGCGAGGGGCCGTCCCCTTCCTCCTGCGGACTCCCAGCGAGAATCCTTCCACCGGAGATCGCGCTGCGCGTGCAAACGAGCTGGGCGTCGAGGTCCTGGTGGCGCTCCACCTTGGCTCGGACGAGGATCCGGCGGCGGCCGGGGCATCGAGCTTCTATTACGGGCGCGAGGGCTGGCACTCCCAGGGTGGGAAGCGTCTGGCCGAATTGATCCAGCACGAGCTGGCTGAGGTCGCGGGGCGGCCCGACCGGGGAGCTCATCCCAAGGCCCTCCCCATCCTCCGCGAGACCCAGATGCCCGCCGTCCACGTGGAGCCGTCCCTCCTGAGCAATCCCGAGGAGGAGGGTCGACTCCGCGAGGAGAGCTTTCGACGTTCCGTGGCCAGGGCCATCGCCGGGGCGGTGGAGCGGTTCTTCGCGGGCGAGGTGGCCACCTCGGACGCCACGCCGGGGACCGAGTCAGCCGAGTCTGCGCAACCCGCTCGGTAGGTCCCCCTCGCCTATGTGTGCGAGGGCCCATCCCAGGATCAATCCGAGCACGATCGCGTGCGCGGCTCGCCTCGCTTCGCCGAGCGATGTGGATTTCAGAGGGACGGCCCCCGAGTGATCATTCCGGAGCCTGTCCGGGCCCCGACCCGATGATCTCGGACACGATGC
>VAYC01000043.1:12716-20279 GCA_005885025.1 Actinomycetota bacterium
TGCCCAGCATCACCATCACGCGGGTGGCCAGTTGTTCCGACAGCAGCTCTTCGATCTCGCTGAGCATGGGATCGACCGCTCGCCCAGTGCCAGTCTCCGCGATCTGCCGGGCCGAGTAGTTCCGGACGATGTCCTCGACCTGTCGGACGGATAGCCCCTCCGCCGCCGCCCGGAGCGCCAGAGTCGACCGCGCTTCGTCATCCGGCAACCCCAGAAGTGCGCGGGCGTGTCCCGCCTGGATCCGCTGGTCCGCCAGCAAACCCTGCACATCCCCCGGCAAGGAGAGCAACCTGATCGTGTTGGCGACGTGCGCCCGCGACCATCCGAGGCGCTCGGCGACGGTCTCCTGAGTCACGCCTAGGTCCTCGAGCAGCTCCTGGAACGTCGATGCCATCTCCAGAGGGCCGAGATCCTCACGGTGAAGGTTCTCGATCAGCGCCTCTCGCACGATCAGCGCCTCTCGCAGCGACTCGGTGTCGTCCCCTTCGCGGACGATGGCCGGGATAGTCGCCAGGCCTGCGAGCCGGGCCGCACGCAGCCTTCGCTCCCCCGCCACCAGTTCGAAGCCGCCGTTTCGTCGCCGAACCACCACGGGCTGGAGGACGCCCACCTCGCGGATCGACCGCGCCAGCGCCGCCAGGCCCTCCTCCGGGAAGTCCTTTCGCGGCTGGCGCTTGTTGGGGAGGATGGCGCTCACCGGGACCTCGAGCAGCCCGCGATCCTCCGCACCTGGGATCAGCGATGACAGCCCCCGGCCCAAACCTCCACGCTTCACGGCTCACCTCCGTTTTCCGACCCGCGGTCGCGCTTCCCCCGACGGCGTTTCGATCGGCCGCCTATCACCGATTCCTGCGACGACTTCTTCTTGCCTTCCTTCTGTTCTCCTTCGACGGCAGACCTCACTCCGTGCTCACCGTCGCCAGCATCACCGTCGCCCACTCCCCGCAACACGAGCTCCCGCGCCAGATGACGGTACGCCACGGCTCCCTTTGAGTCCGAGTCGTAGAGGATGATCGGCTTCCCGAACCCGGGGGCCTCGGCCAATCGCACCGACCGGGGTATGATGGCGTCATACACGCGTCCTCCAAAGTACGCCCTCACTTCGGCAACCACTTGATCGGCCAACTTCGTGCGCGCGTCGAACATGGTCATGACGATTCCGGTCAGCCTCAAGCGCCGGTTGACGCTCTGCTGGACCAGGCGAACGTTCCTCAACAGCTGCCCCAGGCCCTCCAGCGCGTAGTACTCGCACTGGATTGGCACCAGCAGCTCGTCCGCCGCGGTCAGGGCGTTCACGGTGAGGAGCCCAAGCGACGGCGGACAGTCGAGCAGGATGAAATCGAACTCGCTCCGAACCGGCTCCAGCGCCCGTGCCAGCCGCCCTTCCCGCGACAATTGGCTGACGAGCTCGATCTCGGCACCCGCCAGGTCAATGGTCGAAGGAAGGGCCCACAGTCCCTCGATATCCGTCTCGACCAGGGCGTCTCGGACGTCGACCTGGCCCGTAAGGATTTCATACGTCGTTCCTTTCCGAGCCTCATGTTCGATCCCCAGCCCGGTTGAGGCGTTGCCCTGCGGATCCAGGTCGATCACCAATACCTTTCGCCCAGCCTCAGCCAAGCAAGCTCCGAGGTTGACCGCAGTCGTGCTCTTCCCAACGCCGCCCTTTTGGTTCGCGATGGCGATCACTCGGGCCCCCTCGGTCACCCAGGACCCGTCCGCGTCTTCGCCCACACCCCACGCCTCGATCTCCGCGGCCACGGACCCGATAGGGATCATGGCGCCCAGCACGTCCTCCTCGATCCCCCCCTTTTCCACGACCTCTTGGGAAGGCTCCTCGGCCGTCGCCGTGTCTTCCGGGCCGGGCGACGGGCCATCGAATGGGGCGGTCCCGTCATGCTCCGCCGGCTGCTCCGGCTGCGGCGGCATCTGGGGCGCAGAGGGGGGAGAGAATGCCGTAGTCGAACCCCGCCCCGGCTCCTGCTCCTCCCCCGGCGAGGGCGGCTCCTGCTCAGCGTCCTTGGATCGGAAGAACCTCAAGTTCCGCCCATGATAACGAGAGGACCTTGCCACGAAAACCCCGATGGCGAACAAATCTCCCACGGAATGCCCTTCCGATCACACTCGGCGGCACTTGCTCCCGGCCAAGACCGTCCAGCCCACAGCAGCAGGCGGCCTCCAGGGGCGAGGAGGAACTGAGCCAGGCGCCACGTGTTGGCAGGGCTCGCCACCGCCCGAGCCAGGCAGAAGTCCACGGCCAGGTCCAGTCCTTCGACCCTGCTCACGAGGATGCGGACGTTCGAGAGCTTCAGACTGTCTATGGCGAGCTCGAGGAACGCCGCCCGGCGTGCTCTCGGCTCCACCAGGTAGACCGACAGGTCAGGGCGGGCGATTGCGACCGGGATCCCGGGCAGGCCGGCCCCGGACCCGATGTCCACGATGGTGGCAGCCCCCCCTGGCACGCAAGCCAAGCCTCGGACCGAATCAAGGATGTGGCGCTCCCACAAACGCGGACCATCCGCGGTCGAAATCATCCCCAGCGCCACTGCGCGACTCGCCAGCAGATCGTGGAAGGCTTCCAGCCGGGCCCGGGACGGCCCCGGAAGGGCATCGACCATCGCTTGAAGGTTGAGTTTCACGTGAAACAGCCCGGTCGGCGTCCGAGCCTGACGGCCCTACCGAGCAGCCCGGCGGATGACGACTCGCCGGTTCGGTTCCTCGCCTTCACTCGCCGTCTCCAGGCCGCCGATCTCCGATACCGTGTCGTGGACGACCTTTCTCTCGAACGCGGGCATGGGGTCCAGCGACTCCGGACGGCCCGACTTCTTGACCCTCCTGGCGACCTCGCGGGCCCTCCCGGCGATCCGCGACCGCTGCCGCTTGCGATAGTCCTCCACGTCTACCTGGACCAAGCAACGCCCCTCAACCAATCGTTGGACGCTGCCACGAACCAACTCCTGAAGCGCATCCAGGGTGTGCCCGCCCTTCCCGATGAGGAGACCCATGTCCTCGTCGGGGTCGGTGCTCCAGATGTCCACGTACGTGATCTCGCTCGGGGTCTGGATCTCCACGTCTGCGTCCAGCTCCATGGCTTGGAGCAATCCCCGCAAGAAAGTTGCAGCCGCCTCCGCTTGTTCCTCCCGCTCGTCCTCTGACGGAGCAGAAGGCGCGGGCCTCACCCGAACCACGGCGGCCTGGGCGCTCAGGGCCGAGCCCGGACGCGGTTCCTGCAGGATCTGGATCCGCGCCTCTTGCTCGCTGATCCCGAGGTCGGCCAGCGCCGCCTCGATGGCTTCCTCAACGCTTGCGGCGCTTCTTTCGATTTCCTCCACGGCGTCCTCCGCTCCCTGACGCGCCTTGTCCTGGACCGACAGATCCCCCGCCTCCGCGCTCCTCGACCGGCTTCTCTCGTCCGGAGCGCTCACCCCCACGCTGTCCCCGATCCTCGGCGCGGGGAGGCCCGGGTTCCCTGGTCGGCCTACGGCGAAGCTCTCGACGCCGTTCCCCGTTCCCGCCGCCCTTGGGGCGAGCCGATCGGTCTCCGTTCTCCTCAACCACGGCCCCTCTGGGCAGCATGTAGAACTGCTGGGCGATCTGAACGAGGTTCGTCGTCGTCCAGTAGAGGACCAGGCCGGCGGGGAAGCTGAATCCGATGAAGCCGAAGAAGATCGGCATGATCCGAGTGAGCATCTGCTGCTGCTGGTTCTGGGCCGGCGAAGCCCGCTGCATCTGGCGTTGCTGGTAGTACGTGGTACCGATCATGGCGACCAGGAAGAGGTAGAAGGGAATCCGTACCCCACCGCCCTTCCCGCAGTCCTTTTCCACCGTGGGGATGGTTCCCTTTCCCTTCACCACGACCTTGCCAGTGCCGGCCTCTCGCGCCGAACAGACGAGGTTCGCACCCACAAAGTGGATCCCCTTGGCCTGCCCCGGGGACGTGAGGTCCTGGTAGAGCTGTGAGTAGGCAGGGTTCTGGGGTCCCGTGTACACGTGCGCCCGCACGTGCGGGAGGCCGTTCGGGATGTTCAAGACCCCGAACAGCGCGATGAGGATTGGGAACTGGGCAAGCACCGGGAGGCATCCGCCGAACGGGTTGACGCCGTGCTCCCGGTACAGCTTCATCTGCTCTTCCTGCATCTTCTGGCGAGACGTCGCGTCCTTCTTGCCCTTGTACTTGCGCTGGAGCTCTCGGACCTTTGGCTGGATCACCTGCATGGCCTGCATCGAGCGGATCTGTTTGATCGCCAGCGGGAGGAGGAGCACCCGGATCGCCAGCGTCAACAGGATGATGTCGACCCCGTAGTTCGGGATATACCGATACAGGAAGGCCAGTGCGGCCCCGATCGCATCGAGCAGGACTTTGAAGGCGGGCGAGAGGGGATTGGCGGCGATCACGCGCCGGGCCCTCCGGCTGTGCGCACGTCGCCGGGGTGCATCCCTCGCCGGTGTATGAGGCTCTCATACACTCGAGCCTTCGCCGGCGGGTAGTCGACACCCCCGGCTGAGAGGGGGGAGCATCGCAGGATCCGCCACATCGCCAACGCCGATCCACGGAGCGCCCCGAGCTCGCGCACGGCCTGCTCGGCATACTCCGAGCAACTGGGGTGGAAGCGGCAGCGGCCGCCGAACGCGTGGCTCAACGTCAAACGGTACAGACGGATCACGAACAGCTCGGCCACCCGGAGCGGGGCGCCCACTCTCCAGGCCAACGTCTGCATGCGCTCCTTCACCGAAGCACTCCCGCCGCGGTCAACAGATGCTCGAGGTCCGCGCTTACCTCCGATAGCTTCGCGGAGCGAATCTCCGGACGAGCCACGATCATCACCTCGCACCCCTCGCGAACCCGGCCCACGGATCCCCGCCAGGCCTCCTTCATCAGCCGGCGGGCCCGATTCCGGACGACGGCGCCACCGATGCTCCGGGGACAGGCGAATCCCGCTCGAATACTGGACCCTTCAGGAACGACGTACAGTACCACCCGACTTCCTGTCGTTCGTCGGCCGTGGGCCAGCACCTGTTTGATCTCCGGACCGCGCCTGAGCATCTCGAAGGAAGGGCTCACGACGGCAGCCTCCCGCGGCGAGACATCAGTCGCGGTCCGTGGACGGCCCGCGTCAGGCCGACAGCTCTGCGCGACCCTTGCCCCGACGCCGGGCCAGGATCTTCCGGCCGGCGCGCGTGCGCATCCGGACACGGAAGCCGTGGGTCTTCTTCCGCCTCCGATTGTTCGGCTGAAAGGTGCGCTTCACGGGTCCTCGGATCTCACAGTGAGCCGCGCGTTGCGTCGTTCGACTCGTTCGACTGGCGCTCCGGCCGAGTATACCGGCCGGGTCGACACAAAAAGGTCGCCAAGACCCCTCCCTCGCCTTGGCAGGTCCGAAGATGCCGGCGCTATAATCCGCCGCGCTTCACGCGAGCCCTCATCCCCTTCCCATGGGTGGTCCGCTGTTTCCACACTTGTGGAAAGTGCCTGTGGATAAATGACGCCATCTGTCAAAGAGCAGTCGGCCGCAGAGGGCATGGGCTCCCCAGCTCGCGCCGCGTGCGAGGCCGTCCTGGAACGGGCCCGGCGGGAGCTTCCAGCACCCGCCTTCAACCTGTGGTTCGCCGACCTCCTGCCGGGCGGCTTCCGGGACGACGTCATCGAGTTGCTGGCCCCCAACGCCTACGTCAAGAACTGGTTGGCGGGTCACCACATGGACCTCATGACGGCTTCGGTTCGCGAAGTCCTCGGGCCCAAGGTGCGGGTCAAGCTCAAGATCGAGCGGGCCCAACGGGCTCCTGACGCCCCTTCCACGACCGTTGCACGCCCCACCCGGGGGGGTCCTCGGCGCGACCAGCCGAGCCTCGACGACGTCCTCGGGGCCTCGCCCTTTCCCGATCGCTACACCTTCGACACGTTCGTCGCCGGGCCCAGCAACAAGTTCGCGCATGCGGCGGCGCTCGCCGTCGCCGAGGCCCCACCGTCCAAGGCCTACAACCCCGTCTTCGTCTATGGGGGAGTGGGGCTGGGCAAGACACACCTCCTGTTCGCCATCGCCAACCACATGTGGCGCATGGCTCCCCACACACAGATCCGGTACGCCACGTCCGAGAGCTTCATGACCGAGTTCATCAAGGCCGTGCGGGAGGGGAAGGGATACCTGTTCCAGCGGCAATACCGGGACGTTGGCGTGTTGCTTCTCGACGACGTTCAGTTCCTGGCCAGGGCCGAAGAGACCCAGACCGAGTTCTTCCACACGTTCAACCACCTCCATCAGCACGAGCGCCAGATCGTGATCGCCAGCGACCGTCCTCCCCAAGAGCTCGGGGGGATCGAGGAGCGACTTCGCAGCCGTTTTCGTTCGGGCTTGGTGGTGGACGTCCAGCCGCCCGATCTCGAGACCCGTATCGCCATCCTCCAGCTCAAGGTGATGCGCGACCGCCTTGCGGTCTCCGACGACGTCCTGCATTTCATCGCCTCCAAGTTCGAGAACAACATCCGTGAACTCGAGGGCGCGCTTCTCCGCGTGGCCGCATTCGGCTCGCTGTCCCGCCAGGCAGTGGATCTCGACCTCGCGGAGCGGGCCTTGGAGGATCTCATCCCCGAGTCCGGCCAGGAGATCCCGGCCGCGGTCATCATGGAGGAGACCTCGACCTACTTCGGGCTCGAAACCGACGATCTCGTCTCCAAGAGCCGCTCCCGGCCGCTCACCACCGCTCGTCATGTCGCCATGTACCTGCTGCGCGAGCTGACCGGCCTCTCGTTGATCAAGATCGGAGAGCAGTTCGAGCGCGACCACACGACCGTCCTGCACGGCATCAAGAAGATCGAGGGCCTCATGCCGGCTCGGGGAAGCACCTACCGACAGGTCCAGGACCTGACCAAGCGGATCCGGGCCCGCTCGCGCGGGAGTTCGTGAGGCGGTGGAAACGACCACCAACGATCTGGGGATACCCTGTGCGTCACCGCATCGGGATCGACCGCCCCGGTTCCCAACCCGGGGATTTCCACACCGCGCACGTTGTCAGACCCTGCCACTACGCTGGGAGACTGATGGATCTCCACATGACACAACGCACTACTGCTTCTAGCTTCAAGACCACCAAAGAAGAAAGAAGGGCGCGAGGAGGTTGGGGATGAAGTTCAAGTGTGATCGTGACGTCTTCTCCGAGGCCCTGCAGACGGTGCAGCGGGCCGTTTCTTCGCGACCGGGCATTCCGGCGCTGACGGGCGTCCTGATGAATGCCTCCGGCAAGGAGCTCGTCCTGGCGACGACGGATCTGGAGGTCTCGGCTCGGCTCCGGCTCGAGGTTCAGGTGCAGGAGGAGGGAGTGGCTCTCATCCCCGCCCGGCTCTTGGCGGACATGGTGAAGAGCTTCGAGCAAGCTCCGGTGATCCTGGAGGCGGAAGGAGGGCAAGCGCGCATCGTCTGCAGCAACTACGAGGGGACGGTGCGGTGCCTGCCGGCCGAGGATTTCCCGGCGCTGCAGGATCCCGCGGGAACGCGGGTCACGGTGGACGCGAGCGGTTTCGCCGAAGGCGTGGGCCAGGTCACCCGGGCCGCCTCTCGGGACGAGGCG
>VAYC01000044.1 GCA_005885025.1 Actinomycetota bacterium
CGGGCGTCGACGCTCCAGTACTCCTTCGCCTGGAAAGCCTTGATCGCGCGTTCGCGATCGACGATCAGCCGCAAGGCAACGGACTGAACGCGGCCGGCGGACAGCGCCCGCCGGAGCTTCTTCGACAAGAGCGGCGACAACTGGTAGCCGACGATCCTGTCCAGGATGCGGCGGGCCTGCTGCGCGTTCACCAGGTCGAAGTCGATCCTCCGCGGATGGCGGAAGGCGGCCTGGACGGCGTCCTTGGTGATCTCGGTGAACGTCACGCGATTGGCGGCACGGGGATCGGCCCCGATCGCCTCGGCCACGTGCCAGGCGATGGCCTCGCCCTCTCGGTCGAAGTCGGCGGCGAGCCACAGGCCGGCGGCCGTCTTGAAGGATTTCCGCAGGCGCCCGACCATCTCCTTCTGGTCCGGTCGGACCTCGTACTCCGGCTGGAACTCGTCATCGAGCTCGACACCCATGCGATCCTCGGGCAGGTCGCGGACGTGCCCCTTGCTGGCCGTGACTGAATAGTCCGGTCCGAGATATCGCTCGAGTGTCTTCGCCTTGGTCGGCGATTCCACGATCACGAGCTGCTTGGCCATGTTCGGGTTGTCACTTCCTTCGGGGGTTGGCGCGCTTCACTGTACGGCATGCCCACAACGAGCCTCGTAGCACGGAATCGGCGCGTTCGGCCGCAACATGAACACCGTTTCTGGCAGGAATCTTCCCAAGCAGGGGCCGGCTGATACGCTCCTGCCCTGGTGGAGCACCTGATTCGGACCACGATCGAGAACTTCGGCTATCTGGCCGTGTTCGTCCTCATGGTCCTGGAATCGGCCTGTATCCCCATCCCCAGCGAGGTCACCATGCTGTTCGGCGGGGCTGCCGCCAATGCCACCTTTGCAGCCAGCCTCCCTGGGCATCCGCACCAGCTGAACTTCGTCGTGGTCGGCTTGATGGGAGCGCTCGGAAACCTGGTCGGCTCTCTGCTCGCCTACTGGGTGGGAAGGGTGGGAGGTCGTCCACTCGTGGAGCGGTGGGGACGGTACGTCTTCCTCCGTCAACACGAACTCGATCGGGCAGAAGAGTGGTTCGCCGAGCACGGCGAGGCGGCCGTGTTCGTGTCCCGTCTGCTCCCGGTGGTCCGAACGTTCATCAGCTTGCCGGCGGGCGTGGCCGAGATGCCCATCGGTCAGTTCACTGCGTACACGTTCGCGGGGTGCCTGCCGTGGACGTTCGCCCTGGCCGGGGTGGGGTACGCCCTGGGGAGTAGGTGGACCACGGTCGAGAAGTACTTCCGGCCGATCAGCATCGTGGTCGGAATCCTGCTGGTGGGAGCGATCGTGTGGTGGCTCCTCCGACGGGCCCGGGCCAAGCGACAGGAGACCTCGCCACGCGGCTGAAGGCGAACATGGAACCGTCGTGAAGACCGAACCGCGCGCGCTGGCCCGTCCGCCCGGTCCGCAGCTCGGGTTCCTCCGCGGGTTCCGGACCTTCCGCCGCGACGCCCTCGGCTTCCTCCTGCACACAGCCAGAACGTACGGCGACGTTGCATGGTTCCGCGTGGGGCCGTTCGACATCTATCTGTTGTCCCATCCCGACCACGTCAGGGACGTCCTGGTCGCCGGCCACCACGCGGTGACGAAGAGCCGGGTGCTCCAGGAGGCGCGGCGGATCCTCGGCGACGGGCTCCTCACCAGCGAGGGCAACACGCACAAGCGGAACCGGAGGCTGCTGCAACCGGTGTTCCACCACCAGCGGATCGTCGAGTACGGCGAGGTGATGGCCGTGTACGCCGCCCGCGCGTCCGAACGGTGGCGAGACGGTCAGGAGCTCGATCTGCACGAGGAGCTCATGGCCCTGACGCTGGCCATCGTGGGCAAGACGCTGTTCGGCACCGACGTCGAGGAAGCCGACGCTCAGCGAGTGGCCGGCTCGCTGCGGACGATGTTCGACATGTACGACCGGTTCTTCATGCCCTTCGCCGAGCACCTGGAGCGACTCCCTCTTCCGGCCAACCGCAGGTTCTGGCAGGCCAAGGCCTCTCTCGACGAGGTGATCTTCGGGCTCATCCGAGATCGCCGGGCGGACGGGGACCGCGGCGACCTCCTGTCCATGCTGCTCGCCGCGCGCGACGACGGCGGTGGGCAGGAGACGAATGGCGGTATGTCCGACCGGCAGATCCGCGACGAGGCCACCACGATCTTCCTGGCCGGGCACGAGACCACATCGATCGCGCTCACGTGGACCTTCTATCTGTTGTCCCAGAGCCGCGAGGTGGAGGAGCGCCTCCACCGCGAGCTCGACGAGGTCCTCGACGATCGCATCCCAAGGCCGTCGGATCTGCCCCGCCTGGAGTTCACCCGACGGGTGTTCTCCGAGTCGCTGCGCCTCTATCCCCCGGCGTGGACGATGGGCCGAAGCGTCGCCGCCGACCTCCCGCTCGGCGGCTATGTGATCCCGGCGGGCGCCACGGCGCTGCTCAGCCAGTACGTCATCCACCACGACCCGCGCTGGTACCCGGATCCCTGGCGGTTCGACCCGGACCGGTGGGAGCCGGCGGCCGTGGCGGCCCGACCCAAGTACTCGTTCTTCCCGTTCGGAGCCGGCCCGCGGATGTGCATCGGCGAGGACTTCGCGTGGATGGAAGGGATGTTGGTACTGGCCACGATCGCCCGGGAGTGGCAGTTCGGGCTCCTGCCCGGGCAAGTCATCGATCTCCAGCCTCGAATCACGCTTCGCCCCAAGTACGGCATGCGGATGCGCCTCGAACGTCGCTGACCTGTGTTCCGACAGGCCTCAGAGACCGATCTCGGGGGCGACTTCCTGGAGGCCCTCGATGCCGAGGCCGATGAATTCATCCAAGGACAGCCCCAGGTGCGACTCCGCCTGCGCGATCTCGTCGCGGTTCACGCCGGGCGCGAACGCCTTCTCCTTCAGCTTCTTCTTCACGGACGAGACTTTCATTCCGGTCGACCGCTCCGGACGGACCAGGGCCGCCGCCACCAGCAGCCCCGCCACGGCGTCGGCGGCCACGACCGCTTTCGACATCCGGTCCCGCTGGAACTCCGGGTGGGCGTGGGCCAGCACGCCGTTCACCACGTCATCGTCGACGCCGGCTTCGCGCAGCCACTCGGCCGCCAGGTAGGCGTGGCGGTCCGGATCGTCGGCGGTCTGATCCTGGTCGAGGTCGTGGAAGAGTCCGGTCAGGGACCACGTCGCTTCGTCCTCGCCGAAGTGGCGCCCCAGCCGGCGCATGACGCCCTCCACGCTGACCAGGTGCCGGTAGGTGGTGTCCTTCTCGGTCTTGTTGCGGGCCAGCCGCCGGGCCTCTTCGATGTCCATCGACTGGAGACTACTGGAGCTGGTAGGGGACGCTGGTGAGGATCACGCCCGGTTCGAACAGCAGGAGGCGCTTCAGGAACAGCGGCCGCTGGTTGTGCAGGAAATGGTGCCACCACTTCTTCACCACCAGCTCCGGAACGATGACCACCGCCACAGCGTTCGGCCTCGAGGTGAAGGCCCGGATCTCCTGAAGGACCGGGCCGGTGAGGTCGCGGAACGGCGCCTCCACGATGTCCAATGCGACGGGGATTCCCGCCCGCTCCCACGCCGCCTGGATCTCGTCGATCTCGCTCAGATCGAAGGCGAAGTACAGCGCCCGGGTATCGGGGGCCTTCAGCGAGCGCGCGTAGTTGATAGCCCTGATCGAGGCGTCGTGCACCGCCGCCACGAACACCAACACCTCCACGTGCTCGGGGATGAGCGGGCGGACTTCGGTCTTCGGCTCGCTCGGCTCCTGGAGGAGGGGCACGTCCGTGATCACCACCTGCGGCTCTCGGAGCAGGCGCAGCTTGAGGATGAACGACATCCGCCGCCGGACCGCAGAAAGCAGCGACCTCTTGGTAAGGAGCTCCGGGATCACGACGGTGATGAAGTCCCCTTCTTCCCGGGGGATCGCCCGGACGTACTCCAGCACGGCGGCCACGGGCTGCCGCTCGCCGGGCAGCACCTCGAGCTCGACGTCGGTCCGACAAAACGCCTGCCACCGGTCGGCGACGTCCGGAGGACTGCGATCGGTGGGGACGTGGACGGCGCGGAAATCGCGGCCGGCGAACGACCGAACGTAGCCCACAGCCCGGGCGGTGGCCGCGTTCAGATCCTCGACGTACAACACCACGGTGTTCTTGGGGGCCTCGGCCAGAGCGGCTCCGCCCCGCCGGAGCTGTCGCTGGATCCCCTCGTAGTGCCGGTGGATACCGTAGAAGCCCGCCACGATGACCGGCATCGCCGCGATCACGATCCAGGCCCCGTGGAGAAACTTCGTCTCGACCACGATGACCAGGACCAGGGCCGTGGCCACCGCGCCCACGGCGTTGATCACCATGCTGCGCCGCCATCCGCGCACCTGACGACCGTGCTCGCGTGCGACCTTCCGCCAGTGCCGGACCATTCCGGTTTGGGAGAGGGTGAACGAGGTGAACACACCGACCACGTAGAGCTGGATCAGCCGGTCCAGGTTCGCGTCGAAGGCCCAGATCAGGATCGAGGACAGGATGGCCAACACGATCACGCCGTTGGAGAACACCAGCCGGTCCCCCCGATTCTCGAACTGCCGGGGAAGGAAATGGTCACGGGCCAGGATCGAGGAGAGCCGTGGGAAATCCTGATACGAGGTGTTGGCGGCCAGGATCAGGATGGCCGCCGTGAATACCTGGACGAGGTAATAGGGGAGGCCTCCGTGGAACACCCCGTCGGCGACCTGGGCCACCACTGACTTCGCCTCGCTGGGGAGGGGATGGGCCCGGGACGCCAGGAAGCTGATCCCGAGGAACATGGTCACGGCGATCGCCCCCATGATGGCGAGGGTGTCGGCCGCATTCTTGGCCTGAGGCCGGCGGAAGGCCGGTACCCCGTTCGAGATCGCCTCCACCCCGGTAAGTGCCGTGGACCCGGAGGCGAAGGCGTGCAGGATCACGAACAGCGGGACGAAGGCCGCGGTGCCGATCGGCAGGAGTTGGGCCGGGGGTGGAGTCACGGCGGCCGGGCACGCGGAAACGGCGCACTTCACCAGCCCGGTGCCGATGAGGACGAAGATCGACGCGATGAACCCGTAGGTCGGGATGGCGAAGACCGTCCCCGATTCCCTCACCCCCCTCAGGTTGGCCAGGGTGATGAACCCGACGAACCCGATGGACAACTCCACCTTCAGGTGATTCAGGCCGGAGACCGCCGACGTGATGGCGAAGACCCCCGCCACCACGGACACCGACACTGTCAAGACGTAGTCGGTCAGCAGCGCGGCCGCGGCCACCAGTCCCGGGAACACCCCCAGGTTCTCCTTGCTCACGATGTAGGCGCCGCCGCCGCTTGGGTAGGCCCGAACCGTCTGCCGGTAAGAGGCGACGACGATCACCATCAGGGCAGCGATGCCGAAGGAGATCGGCATGACGAGATGGGCGGCATTCGCGCTGGCGGCCAGCAGCACGAAGAGGATCTGCTCGGTCGCGTAGGCAACGGAGGAAAGGGCGTCGGAGGAGAACACCGGCAGGGCGAGCACCTTGGGCAGGAGCGTGTGCTCGAGCCGATGGGTGGGCATCCGGCGCCCGACGAGGATTCTCTTGATCAGGTCGACGGTGGACTCGGTGTCCAGCCGCTCTGCCGTGGCCATGGCCAGATTCTAAGAGCGCCCCGGTAGACCCTCCCGCTGGACACGGCCCCGCCCCTAGAATCCCGGCATGCGAGTGCCGGGGGTGAAGCGGCTGCTGCTCGGCCGCGCCCTGTCCAGCCACTCGATGGAGCACCAGCTCCTGCCGAAGTACCTGGCGCTCCCGGTCTTTTCCTCCGATCCCCTTTCTTCGGTCGCCTACGCGACCGAAGAGATGATGCTCGTCCTGGTTGCCGCCGGAGCGGGCGCCCTCGCCGCCATGGTCCCCATCGGCCTGGCCATCGCGGCCCTGCTCGCCATCGTGGTGACGTCCTACCGCCAGACCGTCCGGGCTTATCCGCGGGGGGGCGGTTCCTACATCGTGTCTCGGGAGAACCTGGGAACGTTGCCGGGGCTGATCGCGGCAGCCGCCATCCTCACCGACTACGTGCTGACGGTGGCGGTCAGCGTGACTGCGGGAACCATCGCCATCACGTCGGCTGCCCCCGGCCTGGCCCGGCACAAGGTCGGGCTGGCCATCCTCTTCGTCGCCTTGCTGACGCTCGCCAATCTCCGGGGAGTGCGCGAAGCGGGACGGATCTTCGCCATCCCGACCTATGGCTTCGTGGCCTTGGTCTACCTCATGCTGGTCATCGGCTTTGGGAAGTGCCTCGTGGGGTGTCCGGTGGCCCGGACCGCCAACCTCCCGGTCGAGCCGATCGGCGCGCTGGGCCTGTTCCTGGTGCTTCGGGCTTTCGCGTCGGGGGCCACCGCGCTGACGGGCGTCGAGGCCATCGCCGACGGCGTACAGGCCTTCCGGCGGCCTCAGTCGAGGAACGCGGCATCGACGCTCTCGATCATGGGGGCCATCGCCATCTCGATGTTCCTGGGGATCACGGTGCTGGCCCGCCTCATCGACGTCCGTGTGACCCACGAGATCGTCGCGGCCAAGTCGGTACTGGCTCAGGTCGGCGAGACCGTGTTCGGGAAGGGCACGATTCCGTTCTTCGCCCTTCAGGGGTTCACCGCGGGCATCCTGATCCTGGCCGCCAACACCTCGTATCAGGATTTCCCACGCCTCTCCTCCATCCTGGCCAGGGATCGCTTCATGCCGGCGCAGTTCCGCAATCGCGGCGACCGCCTCGTCTTCTCCAACGGCGTGCTGGTGCTGGCCCTGTTGGCCGCCGCCCTGATCTGGCTCTTCGACGCGAGCCTCACTCGGCTGATCCAGCTCTACGTGGTGGGCGTGTTCACGGCCTTCACCCTGTCGCAGTCAGGAATGGTCCGTCGTTGGCACCGGCTTCGCGGGGAGGGTTGGCGCCGAAGCATGGTGATCAATGGAGTCGGGGCCGTCACCACGGGGATCGTGCTCGTCATTGTGGCGGTCACGAAGTTCACCCATGGCGCGTGGATCGTCATCGCGGCGATGCCGGTGATCGTGGCGTTCTTCCTTGCGGTCAATCGCCATTACCAGGCCGTGGGCGGGGTCCTTCGCGCTCGGCGGCTGTCACCCCAGCTCGAGGCCGAGAACACCTTCGTCGTCGTCGTCGCGGACCTCGGGCTGGCCACGGCCGAGGCCGTCACATACCTGCGGGCGATACGGCCGGAACGGGTCCTCCCTCTGTACGTGGGACCCGCCGAGCGGTTCGAGGAGACCGCGCGCGAGTGGACCTCACTGGCCCCTCGGCTGGGCAGCCTCGAGGAGCTGCGCATCGAAAACGGCAGCGTGACCCGGGCCCTTCGGCGCTACCTCCACATGCTTCCTCGCCAGGAAGACGAGTTCATCACGGTCGTGGTCCCGGAGACGCTCTCCAGCCACTCGATGCTCCAGTTCCTGCGGAGCCGAGCCACGCTGTTCCTCAAGACGGCCCTCCTATTCGAGCCGGGGATCGTCATCACCAACTGCCCGCTTCTGCCCGAAGAGCGAGCGGCTGCCGCCACCCACGCGGCTCACCCCGTCGAACCGGAGCGCAGCGTGGTGCTGGTCCCGATGTCCGCGGTGAACGACGCCACCGTGCGCGCGCTGGTCTACGCGAAATCGCTTCGGCCAACGATTCTGGAAGGGGTGTTCTTCGCCTCGGACCCCGAGGAGGTGGACTCGATCCTCGAGCAGTGGGCCGACTGGCGAATCGACGTCCCGCTCACGGTCGTGGACGCGCCCTTCCGCGACGTCAAGGGGCCGCTCCTGAACGAGATCCGTCGCCACACCTCGCATCCCAAGACGGCGGTCACGATCGTGCTGCCCGAGTTCATCGTGCGGCGTTGGTGGGAACACCTGCTGCACAACCAGACCGCCCTGTACATCAAGCGGTTCCTCCTGTTCGAACCGCAGGTCGTCGTGAACCGGCTCGAAGCGACGAAAGCTCCTACAGGGCGAGCCGGCCTACCCGATGGCCGGTCCCTCGCCGCCGGAGCCTGAACCGTCTCCTCCTGCCGATGGCACCGTCCACCGATAGCCGACGCCGGGCTCAGTGAGGATGAGCGAAGGCGATCCCGGATCGGGTTCCAGTTTCTTCCGCAGACCGGCCACGAACACGCGGACATAGTGGCTCTGTTCCGTGTGGCCGAGCCCCCAGACCTTCTGGAGCAACCATCGGTGCGTCAGGAGCTTCCCCGGATGGGTCACGAACTGCTCGAGGAGGGAGAACTCTGTCGGCGTCAGGTGGATCGGCTGTCCCGCCCGGATGACCAACCGCCGAGACAGATCCACCTCGAGGTCCCCCGCTCGGATCACGGGGGGGGTGTCCTCGGTTCCCCCGAGCCTTCGGAGCACAGCCCGCATCCGTGCCAGCAATTCGTCCATGGCGAAGGGCTTCGTGACGTAGTCGTCCGCGCCGGCGTCGAGGGCCGACACCTTGTCCGATTGGGCATCGCGAACGGTAAGGACGATCACGGGGACCGACGACCACGAGCGCAGTCGACGGATCACCTCGATCCCGTCGATCCCGGGAAGCCCGAGGTCCAGGACCACGATATCGACCTCGCGAGCCGAGAGGACGTCGAGCGCCGTCTCACCATTCGGGGCCGTGGACACATCGTGTCCGCGGGCGGAGAGGCTTGTGCGGAGGGCCCGGAGGATCTGGGGCTCGTCGTCCACAGCCAACACTTTCATCGGGAGCCACCCTTTCCGGTGACGGCCCCCTCCTCTGTCCTGGTGAGGGGGAGCCGGAACCCGACCGTGGTGCCTCCTCCCGGCGTGTCCTCGATCCACATCGAGCCACCGTGGGCGCTGACGATGGCCCGTGCGATGGCAAGGCCCAGCCCGGTCCCCCCGCGCCGCTCGCCAACGTCCTTCCGATAGAACTCGTCGAAGACGCGAGTCCGCTCCTCCGAGGGGATGCCCGGACCGTGATCGGCCACCTTGACCTCGAGTTGGTTCTGCCACTGGACCGCGGTGAGGACGATCTCCGTGCCCTGGGGGGAGAACCTCGTGGCGTTCTCGATGAGGTTGGTGAGCACCTGATCCATCTGGACCACGTCCATGGGGACCGGTGGGATGTCGTCGCGGATCTGGACCCGCACCGAACGCCCTGCGAGCTGAGGCCGAAGGCGGCCGATCACCGCAGAGGTCAGCTCGTCGAAGGGGATGGCGTCCTTGGAGGGCGTAAGCGCGCCGGCCCTGAGCCGGCTCAGGTCCATGAGGTTGCCCACCAGGCGATTGAGGCGCTCGGACTCCTCCAGGATGGTCCGTAGGAGCTCCTGACGCTGCTCACCGGAGAACGGCACGCCTTCGTCGAGCAGGCTGGAGGCACTCGCCGTGATCGACGCGAGCGGGGTGCGCAGGTCGTGGGTCACCGAGGAGAACAAGGCCGCCCTTGTGCGGCTGGCGTCCGCATCCAGCCGAGCGCCGGCAGCTTCCTGGCCCAGCCTGGCCCGCTCGATCGCCATCGCCAGCTGGCCCGCGAAGGTCTCCAGGACGGCGCCGGCGCCCCGGCCATCTCGATCCTGCCGACGGAGGAACCGTCGGCTGTCAGCGGGACGGTGACGACCTCGCCGTCCACGAGTCCACTGGACGCTCGTTCCATCACCCGCTGGTCGCGGTCCAGGACCACGATCTCGCACCCACGCAGGCCGTACAGCCGGCGGAGCGAACCGGCCAGGTCCACCAGCACGGCGTCGAGCCCGGCCCCCGAGAGCAGTCTGGAGGTCACGTTGTACAGGGCCCGGACCTGATGCTCTCGTGACTCGGCCCTGGCCCGCTGTTCCAGCGCCGCCGACAGCGCCGCGCTCACCGCGGCAGCCACCATCAGGAAGATCGCCAGCACCAGCAGGTCCTCCGCCTTGTTCACCCGGAACGTGTGCACGGGCGGGGTGAAGAAATAGTCGAGGAGCACGAACGAGAGTCCGGCAGCGAGCAGGGCCGGCCACAGATGGCCCACCACCTCGGCAGCCACCACCGCCAGGAGATAGAGGAGGGCCGGGACCGCGGCAGCTCGATGGGGGATGAGCGCGGCGAGGCCGGTCACGAGCAGTGGCCCTGCCAGCGCGACGAGGGCACCCTTCAGGCTGAACGGCTGCTCTGAACGAACCAGAAAGCGTCCCAGGCCCTCTGTGACGCTCTCCTTTCGGCCCCCTCGGCTTGACGACATCTTGACGCCCCACCCTCGATTCTTGACGGCTCCTTTGCGGACCGCCGGGGATGCTCGATCCGATGGTAGCCACAGCCGGAGTCGACCTCATCATCGCGATCGTCTGGGTCGGCGGTGTGACCCTACTCCTCCTCGGGCGGGCGCTGATCTCGTGGCGAAGGTTCCGCCACAACTCGAACTTCGCCCTGCAGGCCCGTAGGCTTTCCGATGCGACCAGGCCCATGCCCGGCGACCCGCGGACGGGCCCGGCGAGCGCCGAGGTCATCCCGATGCAACGACGGCCCAAAGCCGCCGCGGGGTCGTAGCCGAGAGGCTGCCCCGTGGCTCTACCCATCGAGAAAGCCAGAGGGCCGGCTGCCCACGCACCCACTCGTCCGAGTGCGCCGTCCACGGGCTATCTGCTCAAGCGGCTCCTCTTGGGCCGGCCACTGGCCACCGCGCGGCTGGCGCAGGAGCGGTTGGGCAAGCCCACAGCCATGGCGGTCTTCTCCTCCGACAACATGTCCTCGGTCGCGTACGCCACGGAGGAGATCCTTCGGGTCCTCATCCCGGCGATCGGTCTGATGGCCTTCTCGCTGGTCCTGCCCATCTCGGCGTTCGTCGTCCTGGTCGAGGCCATCCTGATCTTCTCCTACCGCCAAACCATCAAGGCCTACCCCTCGGCCGGTGGCGCCTACATCGTCACCAAGGACAACCTCGGGCTCCTCCCCGCCCAGCTCGCCGGCGTCGACCGTCTCTGTCTCCACGGCCGCCGGCGTCCAGGCCATCAGCTCGGTAGTGCCGCTGTCAGTCGCGGTCCGGATCGCACTCTCGCTCCTGTTCGTCTGGTTGATCGCATACGGGAACCTGCTGGGGGTGCGAGAGTCGGGACGGATCTTCGCCACCCCCACCTATGTGTTCATCGGGAGCCTGTTCCTCACGTGCGGCCTCGGCATGTATGAAGTTCTCACCGGGCACCTGAAGCCTTTCTCCATCGCCAACCAGGTGCAGCACGGAGGCCTGAGCCCAGGCGTTGCCGCCATCGCGTTGTTCGTCGTGCTCAAGGCTTTCGCCTCAGGTGGCGCCGCCGTGACCGGGGTCGAAGCCATCTCCAATGGAGTGCCGGCCTTCCGGAAACCCGAGTGGAAGAACGCCCAGACCACGCTGATGTGGATGGGGGCCACGCTGGGGTCCAGCTTCCTCGCCGTGTCGTACCTGGCCCACCGACTGCACGTGATCCCGGTGGCGGACGAGAGCAAGTCCGTCCTGGCGCAGATCGGGCAGGCCGTCTACGGGTCGGGAGCGGCCGGCCACCTCTTGTTCCTCCTGCTGCAGATCTCGACCACGCTGATCCTGATCCTCGCCGCGAATACCTCGTTCGCGGACTTCCCCCGCCTGGCGAGCTTCCATGCCCACGACTCGTTCATGCCGCGCCAGCTCACCAAGCGAGGGCACAAGCTCGTGTTCTCGAGCGGCATCATCGGTCTGGCCGCCGGGGCGAGCCTGATCATCGTGCTCTTCCGCGCCAGCGTCTCTTCGATGATCCCGCTGTACGCCCTGGGCGTGTTTACCTCCTTCACGCTCTCCCAGAGCGGCATGGCACGGCGTCATCTCCGCCTCCGCGAGCCGGGCTGGAAACTCGGGCTGTCTCTCAACGGCCTCGGCGCGATCTGCACCCTGGTCGTCACGATCATCATCGGCGTCGTGAAATTCGCCAAAGGCGCCTGGATCGTCGTGCTGTTCGTCCCAGCCCTGGTCGCCATCCTGGTCCGGGTCAACCGGACCTACGAGGCCGAGGAGGACGATCTCCTCGAGGGCCTGGAGAAGATCGACCGGCCCCTGCCGAAGCGCCACATCGCGGTCGTGCTGGTCGAGGACCTCGACGAAAAAACGCTCCACGCCCAGCAGTATGCGCTGACGATCCGGCCGCAAGAGATCGTCCCGCTCCACCTCGCCACGAACGAGGAGGCAGCGGCCCGCCTCGCCAGGCGGTGGCTGGCGGCAGGGCTGTCCGGCGAGCTGCAGGTCATTCCGTGCCGGGACAAAGGGCGGGCGGAGTGCCTGGACGTCCACGTTCGCGAGCTCGCCGCCGGCGATGTCCAGGTGACCGTCATCGTGCCTGGGCCCTCCAGCCTGACGCTCTGGCAGCGGCTTCAGCGCGGTCGCTCATGGTCGGGTCTGGTTCGGGCGCTTCGGGACGTCGATAACGTCAGCGTGGTGGTCGTTCGGGAACACGGCGGTCACGGACACCGGATGGAGCGGGGTCGCCTTCGGATCGAACCCCGCTCCCGCCACATCGCGGTCATCCTCGTAGATCGGCTGGATCGAAGCGTGCTGAAGGCCATTCGATATGCGCGGTCGATCCAAGCGCTCGACATCCGTGGCATCCACGCGGGCATCGATCCTGGCCGCGCGCAGCATCTGGCCGAGCAGTGGGGCGACGTGGGACACATCCTGGAGATCCCCCTGGACATCGATGAGTGCTTCGACCGGGACATCGCCCGAACCGTCCGGCTCTACGTGGACGAGCTCGAGGCTGAGGACGCGGAGATCACGGTCGTGGTCCCCCGACGCGAGTACCCCCGTCTGCTCCAGAGGTTCCTGCACGACCGGACCAGCCGGTCCATCGCCCGGTCCCTGCAGGACGAGCCCCACGTCGACGTGGTGGTCGTCCCCTACCGGCTCCGGAAGATCGATCCGCACCATCGCGCCCGGGCTCGGACGCATTCCGTTTCCGCAGCGGCAGCCGACCTGCCCACGCGCTAGTCTGATCGGCCGTGCACATCCTGATCATGGGCTGCGGGCGGGTCGGTGCCGCTCTCACCGTCGAGCTGGCCAAAGCCGGCCACTCCGTCGCCATCATCGATAAGCGGCCAGAGGCGTTCGACCGGCTCCCTCCGGGCTTCCAGGCCAAAACCATCGTCGGCCTCGGCTTCGACCGCGAGGTGCTGGAGGAGGCGGGGATCAAGGAGGCGGATGCGTTCGTGGCCGTCTCCAACGGGGACAATTCGAACATCGTCTCGGCCCGGATCGCTCGCGAGCACTACCACGTCCCGAAGGTGATCGCCCGGATCTACGACCCCCGGCGCGCCGAGATCTACGAGCGATTGAACATCCCCACCGTCGCCTCGGTGCGGTGGGCGGCATCCCGCATCATGTTCCTGCTCTTCCACGGCGAGGAGGACGTCAAAGAGAGCTTCGCCGGCGGTGCCCTGTTGCACGTCCAGCGGGAGATCCCGGACCACCTCACCGGGAAGCCGATCAGCTCCGTGGAGTCGAAAGGGGAGGTGGAGGTGATCGGCGTGGAGCGCGGGGGGAGCGGCTTCATCCCAGCCCCCGGCTCCACCTTCCAGCAGGGGGACGTGGCACATTTCGTCATCGCCACGGCCGCCGTGGACAAGCTCGACACCTTGCTGGAGCCGGTGGCGGAGTAGATCAGATGAAGGTCGTGGTGGCGGGAGCAGGCAACGTGGGCCGGCATCTGGCTGCCGACCTCACGGAGCGCGGACACGAGGTCACGCTCATCGAGCAGGACACGGGAGTCATGAGCCGGGCCCGCGCCGAGCTTCCCGGAGGGGTGAACTTCCTCCTCGGAGATGCCTGCGAGCCCTACATCCTGGAGGAGGCCAAGCTCGGGCAGGCCGACGTCATCGTGGCCGCTACCGGCGACGACGAGGACAACCTGGTCATCTCGCTCCTGGCGAAGCAGGAGTTCGCGGTTCCCCGGGTGGTGGCGCGCGTCAACCACCCCCGGAACGAGTGGATGTTCACCGAGCAGTGGGGCGTGGACGCCGCCGTGAGCCCGCCGCACATCCTGACCGCGCTGGTCGAGGAGGCCGTGACCGTCGGTGACGTGGTTCGCCTCCTCAAACTCGACCGAAGCGGCGCGGCGCTCGTGGAGCTGACGCTGCGAAAGGACTCCACGGCTGCAGGCCGCCCCATGTACGAGCTTCGCCTTCCGCTCGAATCCACCATCGTGGCCATCGTTCGGGAGGGGCACGTCGTGATCCCGCAGCCGGAGACGGTGCTGGCCGTCGGCGACGAGGTCATGGCCATCGCCAAGCCGGAAGCCGAGGAGGCCCTCCGCCAGGCTCTCGACTAGGGAGTCACTCAGGGGCTGGGAGGAACTCGTAGTTCGGGTTGACCACGCGCCGGACACCTTGCTCCTCGCCGAGTACCCCTTCGATCAGGAGATGCGAGCCGAGGAGCAACCCGGGGACCTTCC
>VAYC01000385.1 GCA_005885025.1 Actinomycetota bacterium
TTCGGGAACGCTGCCTTCTCCAGGATCCCCTGGTACACGCCGCCGAACAGGTCCGGCCAGTCCACGAAGACGTCCTTGAACTTGATGACGGCCGACTTGGGGTCAGTCGTGTCGATGGAGTCGATCGAGGTGTATCCGACCGTGGTGTATGCCCCGGTCGTGTTGAGGATGGCCTTCCAGGTGAAGTCGAAGTCCGCGGAGGTGATCGGGGACCCATCGGCCCAGACCGACCTGTCGCTGATCTTGTACGTGATGGTGAACGGGTTCTCGGTGAGCAACCCGTTCTCCAATGAAGGAGCTTCTCGTAACAGGCTGCATGGCCCTGGGGAGGACGTGCTCGAGGACCGTGTACCAGGTCCACGGGAAGGCCGAGCACTGGTTGATGGGGTTCAGGCATTCGGGCCAGCCCTCGGCTCCGAAGATCGCCCGGCCACCCCGATGGGGTGTCGTGGTCGGGGTTGGCTTGGGCGCTCCGCCGCCGGTGCAGGCGGCCGTCATGACGGCAAGGACGGCGACGACCCAGGCCTTGTGGCGACCCATCTGCCCCTCCGAGTGGAATCACGTTCCCTCTGCTTATACGTAGGCGAGCGGGCCGGCCTGCCTACAATGGCCGGGCCGTGAAGGACACCTTCTACATCACAACACCCATCTATTACGTGAACGACGTGCCGCACATCGGGCACGCCTACACGACGGTGGCGTGTGACGTCATCGCTCGGTACCGCCGCCTCAGGGGCGAGAAGGTCTTCTTCCTCACGGGGACCGACGAGCACGGCCAGACCAACCTCCGGGCCGCCCAGCAGCGCGGGCTCAAGCCCCAGGAGTGGGTGGATCAGATCGTCCCCCAGTGGAAGGAAGTCTGGGAGCGGCTGGAGATCTCCTACGACGACTTCATCCGGACCACGGAGGAGCGCCACGGCCGGAGCGTCCAGGACTTCGTCCAGCGCCTCTACGACGCAGGAGACGTCTATCTGGGCACCTACGAGGGCCTCTACTGCATCTCCTGCGAGGAGTTCAAGACGGGGAGCGAGATCCTGGACGGCCAGCTCTGCGCCATCCACAAGATCCCCCTCGAGCGGGTCCAGGAGCAGAACTACTTCTTCCGCCTGTCCGCATACCAGGACCGCCTCCTCAAGCTCTACGAGGAGCACCCGGAGTTCGTCCGCCCGGAGACCCGCATGAACGAGGTGGTCGCCTTCGTCAAGGGTGGCCTGCAGGACTTTTCGATGTCCCGAACCTCGTTCGACTGGGGCGTCCCGATCCCCTGGGACCCCAAGCACGTCGTCTATGTGTGGGTGGACGCCCTCTTCAACTACATCACCGCCACCGGGTTCGGAGTCGACGAACAGCGGTTCCGGTCGATCTGGCCAGCCGACGTCCACATGATGTCGAAGGACATCCTTCGGTTCCACGCGGTGTTCTGGCCGGCCATGCTCATGTCTGCCGGACTGCCCGTCCCGAGGAGCGTCTTCGTGCACGGGTACCTGTTGGTGGGCGGAGAGAAGATGTCGAAGACCCGCCTGACCGGGATCCATCCCTTCCAGCTGACGGGCCACTTCGGCGTAGACGCCTACCGGTACTACTTTCTGCGCGAGGTTCCGTTCGGGCAGGACGGGAGCTTCTCGTGGGAGTCCATGGCGGCCCGCTACAACGCCGAGCTGGCCAACGGGCTGGGGAACCTGGCCAGCCGGATCCTGGCTATGGCCGGGTCCTATTTCGGCGGGGTGGTCCCGGAGCCCTCCAGCCGGGAGGGATCGGGCCGGCTTCGCGAAGCGGCCACGGCGCTGGTCGGGCGCTTCCCCGCGCACATGGAAGCGTTCCAGTTGAGCGATGCGGTGGGCGCTCTCGACGGGTTCGTCCGGGAGGCCAATCGGTATCTGGTCGAGGTGGCCCCGTGGAACCTGGCCAAGGATGAAGGCCGGCGCCAGGATCTCGCCGACTCCCTGTACGCCTCGCTCGAGGCTCTTCGGCTGATCGCGGTGTTCGCGTCGCCGGTGATGCCGGGGGCCAGCGCTCGGCTGTGGGCCCAGCTCGGGATCGCCGAGCAACTGTCAGCCCAGTATCTTCCCCGCGCCGCCCAGTGGGGCCTGCTGGAGCCGGGGACCCGCACGAGCAAGGGCGAAGCCCTCTTCCCCAGGCTCGATGACTAACCCTCAACCGCCGGTGGAGACCGACGCTCCCGAACCCAGAGCCTTCGCGGTTGACACGCACTGCCACCTGTTCTTGATGGAGGGGGACATGGCCGAGGTAGTCCGGGCGGCCCGAAGGGCTCGGGTGGAGCGATTGATCTGCGTCGGCATCGACCCTGTCAGCAGCAGGAGGTCCCTCGAGATGGCGGAGTCCTTCCGCGGGGTCTTCGCCACGGCGGGCGTCCACCCTCACTCCGCCTCCGAGTTCGACCGCCCCGCAGGTTCGGCGATCGAGGAGCTGTTGGCCGACCCGCTGGTGGTCGGGGTGGGAGAGACAGGCCTCGACTATTACCGGAGGCTTTCACTACCCGACGACCAGCAGCGTGCTTTCCGCACCCACATCGCGCTGTCGCGCGAGACGGGCAAGCCGCTCGTGGTCCATGTACGAGACGCATGGGACGACGCCCTCCGGATCCTGGCCGAGGAAGGAGCCGAGCGCGTCGTGCTGCACTGCTTCTCGGGCGACGAGCAGGTGGTACGAGAAGCCGCAGGACGGGGGTACTTCCTCTCTTTCGCCGGGAACCTCACCTACCCCGGCGCGGGCCCATTGAAGGCGGCGGCGACCGCGGCGCCCGAAGGTCAAGTACTCGTGGAGACAGACAGTCCTTTCCTGACTCCCCAGGCCGCTCGTGGCGCCCCGAACTCCCCGGCGAACGTGGTGGAAACCGCAGCTGCTCTGGCCTCGCTTCGAGGTCTGAACCTGGACGCGATGGTCCGGCTCACCGCCGAGGCCTCGTTCCAGGCGTTCCCACTGTTGCGTTAGAGGACCGCTCGAGCCTTCCCACCCCCCCGAACGGCCGTTCGGCAAGACACTTGCACCTCTACTTGACACTTTGCTAGGGTCCGTCACTGTTAGAGCCGCAGCGCCGCCACCCGGTGGCACTTCCCCGCTGAGGCACCCGTGACAGGTTCGACGGGGGCTGGAGATG
>VAYC01000038.1 GCA_005885025.1 Actinomycetota bacterium
CGGCGTTGGGACGCTGGGCATCGTGGATTTCGACCGGGTCGACGTCACGAACCTGCAGCGCCAGCTCCTGCACGACACCAATGACGTGGGGCGGCCCAAGGTGGACTCGGCGGCGGACAGGATCAACGGCATCAACCCCGAGGTTCACGTCGTCAAGCACAACGTCGTGCTGTCATCGGACAACGCCTTCGACGTCCTCGGGCAGTACGACATCGTCGTGGACGGTTCGGACAACTTCCCGGTGCGTTACCTGGTGAACGACGCTACGCAGATGCTGGGAAAGCCGCTGGTCTACGGATCGATCTTCCAGTTCGACGGGCAGGCCAGCGTCTTCCTGCCCGGACAAGAGACTCCCTGCTACCGGTGCCTGTTCCCCGAACCGCCGCCACCCGGCACGGTGCCCTCCTGCGCGGAGGGCGGCGTGTTCGGAGTCCTGCCCGGCATCATCGGTTCTATCCAGGCCGTCGAGGCCATCAAGTTGATCACCCAGATCGGCGAGCCGCTGGTCGGCCGCCTGCTGCTCTTCGACGCCCTCGAGATGGACTTCACCACGGTCAAGCTTCGGTGGGACCCGGACTGTCCGGTGTGTGGGACCCATCCGACGGTCACCGAGCTGATCGACTACGACGCGTTCTGCGGCCTTGGCGCGGGAGAGACCCCGCCCGAGGCCGAGCACGGCATGAAGACAACGGTGGAGGCGTGACGCCATGACCGTGAAGGTCAAGGTTCCCACGATCTTGCGGAAGTACGTGGGCGGTCGGGCCCTGGTCGAGGCCAACGGCGGGCGGACGGTAGGGGAGGTGCTCGACGATCTCGAGCAGCGCTTTCCGGGGATCAAGGAGCGCATCGTGGCCGGCGGCGGCGACCTCCATCGCTTCGTGAACGTGTACGTGAATGAGGAGGACGTCCGCTACCTCGGATCACTCGAGGCGGAGGTGCGCGAGGGTGACACGGTCTCGATCCTGCCGGCCGTCGCCGGCGGGTCGGCCTGAGGCTCGCGGACGCTCAGCCTCGTCTCAGCTGGAACCCGCAAACTGGAAGTCGCACTGAACGCCAAGCCCAGCATCCTCGTCGTCGACGATGAGCCCTCCCTGCGGGAGGCCCTGAAGCGTGCGCTCCAGCTGGACGGGTATGCGGTCGACCTGGCCGCCGACGGGAACGAGGCGCTGGACCGGCTCGGGAAGCTCGCCCCCGACGCGATCGTCCTCGACATCCTCATGCCGGGCATCGACGGGCTGGAGGTGTGCCGGTTCCTCCGCCGGATCGGTGACCGGACGCCCATCCTCATGCTGACCGCGCGGGACGCGGTGACCGATCGGGTGGAAGGCCTGGACGCGGGGGCGGACGACTACCTCGTCAAGCCCTTCGCGCTGGAGGAGTTGCTGGCCCGGGTTCGGGCGCTCCTCCGAAGGATCGCCCCGAACGGCGACGGCGAGCAGGGCCTGCTGCGGTTCGGCGACCTCGCGCTGGATCCACCGGCCCACGCGGCGTGGCGGGGCGAGCGGAAGATCGAGCTCACCCGGACCGAGTTCAACCTGCTGCAGCAGTTCATGTTGCACCCCGGCCGCGTCCTCACGCGCGACTTCATCTTCGACCAGGTGTGGGGATACGACTTCGGCCCAGCGTCGAACTCGCTCGAGGTCTACGTTGGCTACCTGCGCCGTAAGACCGAAGCCGACGGAGAGCCCCGGCTCATCCACACGATCCGCGGCGTCGGATACGTGCTGCGGGAGCCCGCGTGACCTTTCGGGCCCGGCTCACGCTGGTGGCCACCGTCGCCGTGGCCGTGGCGATCCTGCTTGCCTCCTGCGTGATCTACCTGATCGTGCGAGGTCAGCTGCGAGGGCAGGTAGACGGGGCCCTCCGAAGCAGGCTCCAGGCGGTCTCCTACACGGTCGGACCCGGGACCCTCCGCATCAACTTCCCCGACCTCCCGCTCGGAGGGGCCAGCGGCTACGCGCAGCTGGTCAACGCTCGGGGGACCTCCGCCCGCCAGGAGGAAGGCCGGATCCGGCTCCCGGTGACGGACCGCGTGGAGGCCGTGGCGGCCGGGCGAGAGCCCGCCTTCTTCCAGGACGCGGTGGTGGCCGGGCTCCACGTCAGGATCCTGACGGCGAGGATCGGACCGGGATGGGCCGTCGAGCTGGCCAGGCCGCTGGACGAAGTGGACCGATCGTTGCACCGGCTGGGGCTGCTGTTGGTCCTGGTGAGCTTGGGCGGAGTGGCGCTTGCGGGAGCACTGGGTTGGGCCATCGCCCGTACGTCGGTTGCGCCGGTCAGACGTCTGTCGGACGCGACCGAACACGTCATCTCCACCGGCGACCTGACGGCGCGGATCGACGCGCAGGGATCGGACGAGCTGTCGCGCCTGGCCTCGAGCTTCAACACCATGCTCGGCGTCCTGGAGGCCTCGCTCACTACGCAGCGGCAGCTGGTGGCCGACGCCTCGCACGAGCTTCGGACTCCGATCACCAGCATCCGCACGAACATCGAGGTGATGTCTCGAAGCGACCGGTTGTCCATGGAGGAGCGCCGAGAGCTCCTGAAGGACGTGATCGCTCAGCTCGAGGACCTCTCCGTCCTGGTCGGCGACCTCGTGGAGCTGGCCCGCGGGACCGAGCCCAAGCTCGAGCCGGAGGAGGTCCGCTTGGACGAGGTGGTGGAGCGAGCGGTGGACGTGGCGCGCCGCCGGTCGCCGGGCGTTGCGTTCACGGCTTCACTGGAACCCAGCGTGGTGCGGGGGGTGCCGTCTCGACTGGAGCGAGCCGTGGGGAATCTCCTGGACAACGCGGCCAAGTGGAGCGCGCCCGAGCAGGAGGTGGAGGTCACCCTGCGAGGCGGCGAACTATCGGTGCGAGATCACGGGCCCGGGATCGACGGGTCCGACCTGCCGTTCGTATTCGACCGCTTCTACCGCTCGCCCTCCGCCAGAGGTCTCCCCGGCTCGGGGCTGGGCCTGGCCATCGTCCGGCAGGTGGCCGAATCGCACGGCGGCCGGGTCAGCGCGGGGCCCGCGCCGGGCGGGGGAGCGCTGTTCCGACTCAGCCTTCCGACCCTGGCCGCGCCCCAAACGCGCTGCTAGGCTTGCACCCCTGCCCGCTGGGCTGGTTCGCTGACGACAAGGAGGCGTGATGGGCTCGGCGTTCGAGGCGGTTCGCGGTTTCTACGAACAAGCAGCCGAGAAGCTCGGGCTCGAGCTCTCGTTGCGCGAAGCCCTGTCCACGCACGCGCGTGAGGTCAGTGTCCAGGTCAGGGTCCCGATGGATTTCGGCGGCTTCAAGGTCTTCCGCGGCTATCGCGTCCAGCACAACAATGCACGAGGGCCGTTCAAGGGGGGATTGCGGTTCCACCCGAAGGTGAGCCTCGACGAGATCCGGACGTTCGCCATGCTCATGACGTGGAAGACCGCCCTCATGAACATCCCCTTCGGCGGTGGCAAGGGTGGCGTGCAGGTGGATCCGAAGCTGTTGTCCGAGGCCGAGCTGGAGCGACTGTCGCGCGGGTTCATGAGGGCCATCGCGGACTTCATCGGGCCACAGGTGGACGTCCCGGCTCCCGACGTCAACACGACGCCCCAGATCATGGCGTGGATGGCCGACGAGTACTCGCGGAAGTACGGTCCGAACCCCGCGGTGATCACCGGCAAGCCGGTTGTGGTCGGTGGATCGCTCGGACGCGACGCGGCCACCGGCCGGGGCTCGGCCATCTGCCTGGAGCGGCTGGTGAAGTTCCGGGGATGGAACCGGGAGGACACACGCGTGGCCATCCAGGGCTACGGCAACGCCGGTTCGTGGCTGGCTATCATCCTTCGGGATCTCGGCTATCCGGTGATCGCAGTCTCGGACAGCAAGGGCGGGGTGTTCGCCGAGAACGGGGTGGATCCGAAGGCGGTCCTCAATCACAAGAAAGCAACCGGTAGCGTCGTGGGGTTCGTCGACGCCGAGACGATCGATGGCGACGACATCATCGGTCTCGACTGCGAGGTCCTCACGGTGGCCGCCCTGGAGGAAGCCGTCACCGGTGAGAACGCGGACCGCGTGAAGGCTCAGGTGGTCTTGGAGACGGCGAACTACCCCGTCACTCCGGAAGCAGACCCCATCCTGGCCGAGCGGGGGGTCACGGTGGTTCCCGACATCCTGGCATCGGGAGGCGGCGTGGCCGTGTCCTACCTCGAGTGGGTCCAGGACCTTCAGCGCGAGCAGTGGCTCGAGGAGCGAGTCAACTCCCGCCTGTCCGAGCTCATGGGCGCGGCGACAGACCAGGTCATGGCCCGGGCCGAATCCGAGGGGCTGTCGCTTCGGGAGGCCGCCTATCTCATCGGGGTGGAGCGGGTGGCCGAAGCGGAGGTCGCTCGGGGTTACCGGTAGGAGTGGCGCAGAGGGCGGGCTCGGCTAGGCTAGGCGTGGCTTGACCGATTCGCCACATCGCCTTTCCTGGAATAGGCTTGGGATCCAAGGGATCGCAAGGCGGTACCCACGCCCGGTCGGTCGCGGGAGACCGAAAGCCCCCCCACAGGGGGCAGCCAATCGGGACGCATGGTCGCCACCTTTCGATCCCTTGTTCTTTGTCCGCCCGAGGCCGGCATGATCGCCCTTCGACCGCCGCATGCCTGAGTACCGGTACGGGATCCTGGGCGCTGGCCGGCAGGGGACGGCGGCGGCCTTCGATCTCATCGTTCGTGGAGAGGCCGCCTCGGTCGTCCTGGCCGACATCGACCCGGCTTCGGCGCGGCAAGCTGCCGAACGCGTCAATCGACTCGCTCGGTCCGAACGCGCTTCCGCCGCTAGGGTCGATGCGACCGACTGGCCCGCGCTGGCCGAGTTCCTTTCGTCGCTGGACGCGTTCGTGAGTTCGGCGTCGTATCGGCTCAACGTCGGAGTGAGCGAGGCCGCGATCGATGCGGGCACGCACATGTGCGACCTGGGGGGAAACCTGGAGATCGTCCGGCGGCAGCTCCAATTGGATGGCCGGGCCAGGGACCGTGGCGTCTGCATCGTCCCGGACTGCGGCGAGGCTCCGGGCCTTGCCAGCAACCTCATGGCCTACGGCCTGACGCTGCTCGACCGCACCGATGAGCTGGTCCTGTACGACGGGGGGCTGCCAGTCGATCCCGTGCCGCCCTGGAACTATCTCCTGACCTTCAACGTCGACGGCTTGACCAACGAGTACGACGGCACCACGACCTGGTGGGTCGACGGGAAGCTCGTCGAGGTGAACTGTCTCGACCCCTCGGAAGACGAGCTGGTCGACTTCGAACCGCCGCTGGGCACGCTCGAGGCGTTCGCCGCGGCCACGGGCTCCACCACGCCGTGGACGCTCGGGGACCGGGTCCGGATGCTGAAAGCGAAGGTCCTTCGCTATCCAGGGCACGCGGCGCAGTTCCGGGCGTTTCGCGACCTGGGGCTCTTCAGCGAAATGCCCATCGACGTGGGCGGAACGAAGGTGAGCCCGCGAGACCTCTTCCACGCGTGGCTGGAGCCGAAGATCCGAGCCCGATCAGAGGACCGCGACGTGGTGGTTGCGCGGGTGGTTGCCCGCGGGGAGACCGGGGCGCGGCCGGCTGAGGCCGTCGTCGACTTGCGCGTCCATCACGACGAGGAGCTCGGCTTCACCGCGATGGAACAAGCCACCGGGTGGCACGCCGCGATCGTGTGCCACCTGATGGCCAGCGGCCAGATCAAGCCGGGTGCAACGCCCGTGGAGCTGGCGGTCGATCCTCACCTGATGATCGACCAGTTGCGCGCCCGCGGCTTCGAACTGACCGCGAAGCCGGGACCGCACCGCTGAGCTAGCTCGACGAGGCTACAGCTGGGCTGTGAGCTCCCCGCGGCAGATCTCTCCGGTGTCCGGGTTCGTCGCTCGGATGAAGCCTTTGTCGTCACCCTGCGCATTGTTCTCTACGATGCGGACCTCGAAGCCGCCGTCCTCCTCCGTCTCCTTCGTGGTTCGGACGAGCGTGTGCCGGTTGTACCTGAGCTCCACCTGCCAGATCTGGCCCGGCACGCCCGAGTTGATCTCGACCTCGAACTCGACTCCGACCTCGATTCCCATGTGAAGCGACCACTGACTGCCGAGCGAGCATCCGCCCTTGGCGGTGGGCCCGCCGCCCTCTTCGGCGCCCATGGCGCCGGTTGCTGCAGTAACCAGCACTCCGATCGTCACGACGGCCAGCAAGACCGACAACCATCTCTTCAAGGTGGACCTCCTGTCAGCGGAGCCGCGCAGTCTAGGCCAGGAGCAAGCAGACGTCCAGAGATCTCACCGTTGCGCAGGACGATGGGCTAGCCGCGCTTGCGCGGCGGGTCGAAGAAGGGAAGCGGAACCACGGTGGCGGGAGCTCGCCCTCGGCGAGCCTCCACCGTCCACTCGACCTCGAGTCGGGTGCCCTCATCCGCATGCTCCTTCGCCACCGACGCCAGTGCGATCGCCTTCTTGAGGATCGGGCTCCAGGTCGTGCTGGTCGCCCGACCCGCTTGCCGTCGCCCGGCATAGACGGGCACGGGTTCCCGCGAGGTGAGCGGCGAGAGGATCGGCGGGAGGTCCTGGGCGGCGAACAACCATTCGATGCCGGACCAGGCGCCGGGCCGGCCCGCCGGCGGCCTGCTCGGCCTCGAGGGCCGCCTTCCCCACGTAGTCGCCCTTGTCGAACTTCGTCAGCGTGCCGAGGATCCCGAGCTCGAACGGCGAGTAGGCCTGCTCGGGGATCAAGGCGTGGCGCGAACTCGTGTAGTCGACTTCCAGGAGGATCAGTCCCGCCTCGACCCTGACCACGTCGAGCGCCAGCATGCCGGCCGGCCGGATCCCGTAATCCTGGCCCACGTCCGTGAGTTCGTCCCACACGTCGCAGGCCCGGTCCGCTTCAACCCAGAGTTCGTAGCCGAGATCGCCCGTATATCCCGTCCGGGTCACGTCCACAGAGATATCCCTGACCTTCGAGGAGCGCCTGCGGAAATACCTCAAGTCGGCGAATCCTTCTTCCGTCGCTGCCTCCAGGACGGACCTGGACATCGGACCTTGCAGCGCCACCGCTGCGAGCGTTTCGGTGATCTCCTCCACTTCCACGTCGAGCCCCCGGCCATTCATCCGGAACCACCGAAGTGAAGGGTCGGCCGCCGTCCATCGGTAGGTGGTCTCGTCGAGGCGGGTGACAGTTCCGTCGTCCACCACCTTGCCGTGTTCGTCGCACCAACACGTGTAGAAGACCTGATCCAGCTGGAGCTTGGTGGCGTCTCTGGTGATGACCCGATCGACCAGCCGAGTCGAATCGGGGCCCGATACCCGGTACTTGAACAACGGTGTCACGTCGATGAGAGCCGCCGCTTCTCGGATCGCGTTGTATTCGATGTCGGGCGCGTCGGCGTAGACGCTCGCCGCGAAGTAGCCCGACCACTCGCGCCATTGCATCTTGCGGTTGAGCGGCGAGGTTCTGGGGTGGAAGGCCGTCCCGATGCTCACCTTGGCGTCACGGCGCGGATTCTCTCAGAGTTTCGAGTCCCTCCTGGACCCCCCTGCCCGACGCTTGGTGGAGCCTGAGCCGACCATCCCCGTCCCGTAGAGTAGGCGCGCTCGCGAGGAGGTTCGGTGCGGGAACGGTACGACGCGATCGTTGTCGGTGGTGGGCACAACGGGCTGGTGTGCGCGGCCTACCTGGCCAAGGGGGGGCTCCGCACGCTCGTCGTTGAGCGCCGACACATCTTGGGCGGGGCCGCCGTGACCGAAGAAGTCTTTCCTGGCTTTCGGTTCAGCGTGGCGTCCTATGTGGTGAGCCTCCTCCGGCCGGAGATCATCCGGGAGCTCGAGCTCCCCAAACACGGCCTGGAGATCCTTCCGCTGGACGGCACGTTCACGCCGCTCGACGGCGACTACTTGTGGAGGGTGAACGATCACGGCCGAACCATGCGCGAGCTTCGTCGATGGTCTCGAACCGACGCCGAAGCGTACGAGGAGTACGGCCAGCTCATGGTCGACATGGCCCGCTTCATCAAGCCCATCCTCTCGGTCGTGCCGCCCGACCCGGGACGGCTTGATCCTCGCCCGTGGCTCCCGCTGGTTCGATTGGCTCGCCGTTTCCGCGATCTCCCGGAGCGGCACCAGGCCACGTTCCTGCAGCTGATGACCATGAGCGCGGCGGACTTCCTGGATCAGTGGTTCGAAACCGATCCGCTGAAGGCGACCATGGCCGCGTCCGGCATCATCGGGACGTTCCAAGGTGTCCGCTCGCCCGGCACCGCCTACGTCCTCTTGCACCATTACATGGGGGAGATCGACGGCGCATTTCGAGCGTGGGGCATCCCCAAAGGAGGGACCGGTGGAGTCAGCGGGGCCATCGCCTCGTCAGCGCGAGCCGCCGGCGCGCAGATCCGAACTGAGGCGCCCGTGGCCCGTGTGGTCGTGCGACACGGCCGGGCTGCGGGCGTGGCGCTCGAGTCCGGCGAGGAGATCGAGGCCGGGGCGGTCCTGTCCAGCGCCGACGTCCGCCGCACGCTGATCGACCTGGTGGAGCCGGGGACGCTCCCGCCGGAGTTCGAAGACGAGGTCCGCCGTTACAAGTTCCGCGGGTCATCCGGAAAGGTGAACCTGGCGCTCGACGGACTTCCGGAGTTCGCGTGCTTTCCGAACGCCGAGACCACCGAGCACCTCAGAGGCGCCGTCAGCTTCTCGCCCAGCGTCGATTACATGGAGCGAGCGTATGACGACGCCAAGTACGGGCGGTTCAGCCGCCGACCATACATCGACATGGTGATCCCCACGCTGGTCGATCCCGCGATGGCCCCGCCCGGCAAACACGTGATGAGCTGCTTCGTCCAATTCGCCCCGTACCACCTGGCCGACGGCGAACCGAATTGGGATCAGCAGCGCGAAGCCTTCGGCGACGCCGTGGTCGACACCATCGCCGAACGGGCGCCAAACATTCGGGACCTGATCCTGCACCGGCAGGTCCTCACGCCCCTCGACGTGGAGCGTGACCTGGGCCTGACCGAGGGGAACATCTTCCAGGGCGAGCTCAGCCTCGAGCAGTTGTTCTTCAGCAGACCCGTGCCGGGGTGGGCCCGGTTCAGAACCCCCGTGGACGGCCTCTGGCTGTGCGGCTCCTCCACCCATCCGGGCGGCGGGATCATGGGGGCGCCGGGAAGGATCGCCGCCCTCGAGCTGCTGCGGGAACGGCGGAGGGCGGCGTGAGCCCAGCGCCGAGCCAGACGTACGACGCCGTCGTCATCGGGGCCGGCCACAACGGGCTGGTGTGCGCGGCGTATCTGGCGCGAGCGGGCTTTCGAGTGGTCGTGCTGGAGCGGCGGGATCGCGTGGGCGGGGCGCTGGACGATGCTCTGGTCGCGCCGGGCTTCCACGTTCCCGCGCTGGCCCACACGGTGGGGCGCCTCCGAGACTCGGTGGTCCGCGACCTTCGCCTCGCCGACCACGGCCTTTCCTTCATCCGGCCCGACGTTCGCGCCTTCGCGCCGCAACCCGACGGCCGGTCCCTCACCCTGTGGGCCGATCCCGCCCGGTCGTCGGACGAGCTTCGGGCATGGTCTGCGAAGGATGCCGAACGATTTCCGGCATTCGATCGGAAGGTGCGAGCCTTGGCGAGCTTCCTGGCTCACCTCCATGCGTCCACCCCACCCGACCTGAAGAAGCCGGGCGTCGCCGACGCGGTCAGCGGCCTCCGGCTTGCCCGTGCGTTTCGAAGGCTCGGCACGAAGGCCGCTCGGGAGATTCTGCGGGTGCTTCCCATGGCGGTCGCCGATTTCGTGGGGGAGGCCTTCGACTCCGACCCGGTCCGCGCGGCCATCGCTACGCGCGGCGTCCAGTACGCGGCGATGGGGCCGTGGTCGGCGGGGACCACGTGCATCTTGCTGTCGGACGCCGCCGGGAACGACGGAGGCGCGGCGGGGCAGACGGTGTTCGCCAGGGGTGGGCCGTCGGCCGTCGCAGATGCGCTCGGTTCGGCTGCCCGGCGGTTCGGGGCCGAGGTTCGAACGGACGCCGAAGTGGTCCAAGTGACCTCGTCAGGGCATCGGGCCACGGGCGTGGCCCTGGCGAACGGGGGAGAGATCCGAGCTCCCGTCGTGGTGTCCGGGGCGGACCCGAAGCGGACGTTGCTGGGTCTGGTGGATCCGGTCGTACTCGGGCCGACGCTTGCCTGGCGGGCCGGCAACCTGCGCCTTTCGGGCGTCGTCGGGAAGGTGAACCTGGCCCTGTCCGGGCTGCCCCGATTTGCGACCTCGGGTGAAGAGGACCGGGCGCGGCTGCAGGGCCGCATCCTGATCGCTCCCGGGATCGACTACCTGGAACGAGCCTTCGACGCCTCGAAGTACGGCCGGACGTCCGAGGAGCCCTACCTGGAGTCCACGATCCCGAGCCTCCTGGATCCTTCGCTGGCGCCCCCGGGGCAGCACGTGATGAGCGTTCTGGTCCAGTGGGCTCCCTATCACCTGCGAGAGGGCTCGTGGGAAGCCGAACGAGAAGGGCTGGGCGACCTGGTGCTGAAGACGCTGGAGGCCTATGCGCCGGGCCTCGCGGACCTGGTCGTGGGGCGGCGCGTGGTCACCCCGCTGGACCTTGAACGTGACTACGGTCTGACCGAGGGCCATCCCATGCACGGCGAGCCCGCCCTGGACCAGTTCTTCGCGTGGCGGCCGTTACTCGGGTCCGCCCGCTACCGCCTGCCCCTTCCTGGCCTCTACCTGTGCGGGGCTGGGGCCCATCCCGGCGGCGGGATCACCGGGGCCACCGGCGCGAACGCGGCTCGGGAGATCATCTCCGACCGGAAGGGGAAGCGGCGAAGGGCCTGAGATGAAATGGCGGCGGCGGGGTAGCTACTGTCCCACGTTGTTGCCCGACCGGATCACGAACACCGTTTCGCCGCCCCCGTAGAAATCGTGTGTGCAGTCCTCGATCTGCAGCGACATCGGGATGCCGCAGCTCGCGTACTGCTCCACTATCGACCGGGGCCACCGATAAGCCGTGAGCGGGACCGGATCCTTTCCCCCGGTCACGATCACGTCGTCCACGACGATGAGCCAGTCGCCGAGGGAGCGATCGGCCGCGAACTCCGCGAAGAGATGGCGCTCGGCGGGGATCATGATCGCGCCCCACCGCTGGCGGAAGGGGGTGGTCTCCTGGAAGGCGATGGCCACGGTCCGGTCCGTCGAGGGCAGCGGGGTCAGCTTGAGCCGCTTGTTCGGAGCGACCGAGTCCATCAGTTGCAGCGTCGATGGCCGCACGTCCGTCGGCGGCGCCTGCGCCTTCCCCGACACGATCTCGGGAGGGGCGAAGAGATACTGGATGTAGGGCTGGGCGATGACCGCCAGGCCGCCCCACTGGGCGATCTGCTCGGGAGTGGGCTGCGCCGGGGCCTGGGCATCAGAGGACAGGCCAGGAACCTCCGCCGCTGGGGTCGGGCTGTCCACGATCAAACGAGGCTGGCTGCAGGCCGACGCGATCAGGAGGGCGCAAACTGGCAGCGAGGCCAGCACGAACCTCCGAAGCATGCCTGCAGGGTACCCCATCCCTTCGGATATGGATACGCGCGATCGGGTAGTGGCGGATCTCATGCCTTTTTCATCGGCAAGTTGGATCGACCGGTCGAGGTCGTGTCGCCCGGCGCTGGCATAATCCCTGGCGATGCGGGCCAACGACATCCTCGAGGCCATCGGCGAGACGCCTCTGGTCGGCATCCAGCGCCTCTCGCCCCGTCCGGACGTGAAGTTGTGGGCGAAGCTAGAGGGACAGAACCCCACCGGTTCGCTCAAAGACCGGATCGCGCTTCGAATGATCGAAGCGGCCGAGGCCGAGGGCAAGCTCCGTCCGGGCAAGGTCATCCTTGAACCCACGTCGGGCAACACGGGGATCTCCTTGGCCATGGTCGCCAGCCGCAAGGGCTACCGACTGACCGTGGTGATGCCCGAGAACGCCAGCGCAGAGCGGGTGCGGCTGCTCGAGCTGTTCGGGGCTGAGATCGTGTTCACGCCCGCCGATAAGGGAACGAATGGAGCCATCGAGGTGGCGGAGCGGATGGCTCGCGACGACAAGTACTTCATGCCGTTCCAATACGGCAATCCGGCGAACCCCCAGGCCCACTACGACGGGACGGGGGCCGAGATCGTGCGCGACCTCCCCGAGGTCACCCACTTCGTCGCGGGCCTGGGGACCGGGGGAACACTGACCGGGGCAGGGCGCAGGCTGAAGGAACACAATGCGGACATCAAGGTCATCGCCGCTGAGCCGGAGCTCGGCGAGCTCGTCTACGGGCTCCGCTCGCTGGATGAAGGGTTCATCCCGCCGATCCTGGACGAGTCGGTCCTGGACGGGAAGTTCCTGGTGTCCGCCGGCGACGCGCTCCGGGCGACGCGAGACCTCACGAAGGAAGAGGGCATCTTCGCGGGTCTCTCCTCGGGGGCCGTCCTGCACGTGGCCAGGCGGCTGGCCGAGCGGCTGGACGCCGCGACCATCGTGTGCCTGCTGGCCGATGGGGGATGGAAGTATCTCTCCACGGAGGCCTGGTCACCGGACCTGGACCTCGCCAAGAAGCAAGTCGAGGAGACCCTGTGGTGGTGAAAGGCGGCGTGGATGGCTGACCCGAGGCCGATCGGCGTGTTCGACTCGGGCGTGGGTGGCCTGACCGTGGCCCGAGCCATCATCGACCTCCTGCCCGGTGAGCCGCTGCTGTACGTGGGCGACACCGCCCGCTTCCCTTACGGCCCGAAACCCCTGACGGAGATCAAGCGATACGCGCTGGAGATCGCCACCTACCTGGTCGATCGTGGCGTGAAGCTCCTGGTCGTGGCGTGCAATTCCATCGAGGTAGCCGCCATCGAAGAGGTCGGGGTCGCGGCGGGCGTCCCGGTCGTCGGCGTCATCGACCCCGGCGTTCGCGCCGCAGTGCGGGTGACCCACAATCGCCGGATCGGGATGATCGGCACGGAAGCCACGGTGAAGAGCGGAGCCTACGACCGGGCGGTGGCCAGGACGGGAAAGGACGTCGAGTTGTTCTGCGAGGCCTGTCCGGTCTTCGTGGAATTCGTCGAGCGCGGTGACACCTCTAGCCCGCAGCTGTTCGCGGCCGCCCGCGAGTACCTCGCTCCGCTCCAGGCAGCGAACGTCGACACGCTGATTCTGGGCTGTACCCATTACCCCATGCTGTCCGGGCTCATCGCCCGGGTGATGGGGCGCGACGTAGCGCTCATCTCCTCCGCAGATGAGACGGCGAAGGACGTGTACGAGGAGCTGGTGGCCGGAGATCTCCGCGCGTCGGGTGCTCCGACGCACGAGTTCGTCTGTACGGGCGATCCGGCGACCTTCCGGACGGTCGCCGAGCGGTTCCTGAGCCCGTCCATCCCCGAGGTGCTCTCAGTGGTTCCCGGCGGGTTCCGCGCCGCCGTGGGGGAGCGCTGATGGACCTCGTGGTGTTGGGGTCCGGCGGTGGATGGGCGGGGCCAGGGGGAGCGGGCTGCGGATACCTGCTCTCCGCGGACGGTTTCAACCTGTGGATCGATCTCGGGAGCGGCACGCTGGCGAATCTCCAGCAGCACGTGACCCTGGAGGACGTGGACGCTGTGGTCGTCTCCCACCGCCACTTCGACCACTTCCTGGACCTCTACTCGTTCTATCTGGCCCGGTGGCACGGGACGGAAGAGCCTCCGATCCCGTTGTTCGCTCCGCCGGGCATGTTCGAGCACGCGCTCCAGCTGGAGAAGGACCTTCCGAAGGCATTCCGCTCCACGGTGGTGGACCCGGGCCAGGACTTCGAGGCCGGGCCGCTTCGCGTGCGCACGGCACCGATGCGCCATCCGGTCCCCACCCTGGGCATGCGGTTCGAGTTCGACGGGCAAGCCCTGGCCTACAGCGCCGATACCGCTCCCAACGAGGAGATCGTCCGCCTGGCTCACGGTGCCGACGTGCTCCTGGCCGAGGCCACCTGGATCGAGATGCCGTCCTGGGGCGACCCCATCCACATGACGGCCTCACAGGCCGGCGAGGTCGCCCGAGAAGCGGGCGTGCGTCGCCTGGTGATCACCCATGTGTGGCCGACCAACCCGAAAGACATAGTGGAGCAACGAGCCGCAGAGGCTTTCGGGGGCTCGGTGACCCTCGCTCTGGAAGGCATGAGGATCGCGCCATGACCGAGGGCGGCGTTCGGATCGACGGGCGAGGGCCCCGGGACGTCCGGCCTCTCAAGGTCGAGATGGGCTACCTGGAGTGGGCCGAAGGGTCCGCGCTGCTCGAGATGGGGAAGACCCGCGTGCTCGTCTCCGCGTCCTTCGAACCGAAGGTCCCCAAGTTCCTTCACGGCAGTGGGAGCGGCTGGGTCACAGCGGA